>JANXAQ010000078.1 GCA_025062105.1 Thermoguttaceae bacterium | reverse complement strand
CGCTCTGGAAGGAGTTTAGGTCTCTATATCTGGAAGTAAAATGGGTAGGTTCTGTGCAAAGTTGGCTTTCTGGGGGATGAGGCTTATTTGCCTATATTGTCTATCTTGCCTAATTAACCCACAGAATTTCAGCCGCACCCCTCCTTCCAGCTGAGGCTAATTTTTTGGGGCCTGTTTCGGAAACATGGGGAAGACAGGTAGTCCTCTGTCCAATCCAACTGCCTCCTGCTGGCATCTTTAGTAACCAAGAGGACCGTATTCCAGTTTCCAGGTTCTACGACTCGCTGAAAGAAGTTTAGGTGTCTATTTCAGAAAAACACCCTGCTGCCGCACAAAACTACAATCCCAGGGGAGAGGCTTGTTTTTCCTCAGTAGTTCCACGTCGGAATGCCAAAACGAATTGCCTCCAACCTTTTGTTTTAAACTCGACTTTTGCCAATTTTTGTAACTTGTTTTATTTCAGGAAGTTAGGCTTTGAAGATTCTTTGGGCAGGAAAGTTCCTAATTCCAATGTTGTCAAAGGGGTAACATATCCCAAAGGAGCGGTACCCTGGAAATTGGCAAAAATCGAGTTTTAAGCTCCTCGGCAGAATGCGGCGGAGAAATTTTTATACCAATTTGGGTGGCACCGCCTTCCAGTTAATATTCTGCCAGCATGGCTAGCACCCAATAGATAGTAGTCGTTCGGATAGGAGACCCAAGCCGCTGTAAAATCAAAAATTCATATAGCTCCCTATAAGTTCAGGATGATGCAGGGGCTTCCTTTACAATATTGAGGTTAGGAAATTGGATTCCTGTACTTTCACAGAAATTCCCCCTGATGGGGGTTAAATTGTTCTGGCTCCGGCTTGCCTTCATCGGCTGCTAGCCAGGCCGGTTACCATCCTAGCAGCATAACCTGTTGGAAGGCCACAGGTTAGACGTGTTATTTTCGGAGGGTCTTCAGCCAGGGCTTAGAAATGGGAAATTCTCTTCGGGAATGGCCCGCCCGGTTGGGCTAGCTCCATACCCTCTGCCCCCTTTGTGTGATTTTGCAGAAAGCACAATTAGACGGGCAAATGAGGTGAATTGCTAACTATAGGTAACACAGAGAGTTACGGAAATACACAAAATGTGACCTTATCGAATGTATCGAAACGGTCTATTTTGCCGAAGGGAGTCCATTTGACGTTAAGCCGAGATAACCTATAGTTGTGCAGATTGGCGAGAAAGCAGCGAGCCTGGCTGCCCGGTTGGGCTAGCTCTATAGGCTCTACGCCCTTTGTCTGTTCTTCTGGATGAAATAGGAGGCCAGGGATTTTGAGAGAGAAAAGTCGCAAAAGGAATCCAACTGCCTCTGGCCGCTCCGAGAGCAGTTTCACGCTTTTGGAGGCCCTAGTGGCGATTGCCTTGGTGGCGATGTGTGGGGCAGCAGTGCTCTGGGGCCTGCAAAGCGGTGTCCAAAACGCTCAGACAGCCCTGGAACAAACAATCGCCCTGGGATTAGCCCAGCAACTGATGGATGAAATTTTAGGTGCCAAATATTGTGAAAATTTGAATAATCCTTACGAAACCCTCCTGGGGCCAACCGGCTGGGAATCTAGCGGCCAAGGTCGACAGCGATACAACGATATCGACGACTATCACGGATGGATTGGCAAACCGCCGGTGGATTGGTGGGGGATTCGCTTGGGGGAGGATAACGGCGACGGGACAAGCCGACATCCGGCTTTTCGCGCTCCAAGCAGCTTGCTGCAGAACTGGCAGCAGGAGGTGGAGGTCTATTATGTGAGCCCTACTGATTTAAGGAGCCGATTGCCTGTCGGCCAGGTGAGCGATTTCCGGGCCGTTGAAGTGCGCATTGTGGAACAGACCCCGGGCCGGGGACGGCGAGAGCTTGCCAAACTGCGGGAGATTGTCGCCTATGTGCCGCCGGTCCGATAAGCTACTAGCAGCATCGGATTGGATCCTTCGAAAGTCTCTACCCCAGAGGTCTTCCAAAGGGGCCATGGGGCCAGGCAGGAAGATTGCACCATCGATAATAAACAGAAAAACATATTCCGGCCTGACGCTTCTAGAAGTCTTGATTAGCCTTGTGGTGTTGGTGTTGGTGGTTGGGGCACTGATGGGTTTGTCCAGGGCGGTAGCCATCGGCTCAGCCTATTCGGATAGCGTGGGCCTTACCAGCCAACACGCCCGAGTGGTATTAGATCGGATCACGCGGACAGTGCGGCAGGCCAGAGCCAATGTGAATTTTCCTGGTTTTTTGGTAGTGGCAGATCAAATCGGTGCATGGCGATTCCCGGACTGTTTAGTGGTTTGGTCTCCGGATTCGGAGCCTGCCGATCCGGAAGGAATGCCTCGGTTCTCGGAACTGGTCATCTATTGCCCTCATCCCCAACAGCCTAACTGGCTCATGGAAATCCGACTTCCTGAAGACCACCGGGCAGTGCCCCCTGTGACAGATCTGGCCGGTTGGCAAACGGCAGTAGCAAGCATTAAAGCATCGGCGGCAGGAACGGCGGTTCGATTAACGGATCGACTGCGTACTTGCAAGCTCAGTGATTTCGGTGCCCAGGAGCGAGCGGCTTTACGGTTTGAAGCCCGATATCGGCCTAGCCTGGAAGAACAGGCCGCCTATAAGGCAGGTACCCTCACATGGCCCGAATTGAGTTGGCCGCAAAGTATCTACGGTCCCACCATGGGCCTCCGGCAGGCCTGGCTCCGGATTGAATTCCAGTTGGTAGGTGGCCAAGAAAACGGCCAACAAGTCTATTACCCCTTTTTCGGATCATCCGCCTTATATTATCCCCTGGCTAAAAGCCTTTAACAAAATGAACTGTTCTTTATGGGCGAAAAAAATGGCTTCACCGCTTTGGGGGTGGAGTTTCATTTTGTTGGAGGCTGACATTGTTGAACCTATTTTCGGTCGGAGGCCTAAACTCATCGAAACTGAAACAAAACCGCCAGCATGGACAAAACCTCTCCAGACTGCGGGCACCCTTTCAACAGAGCCTTAGAGGATGTCCAAGAAGCATGTTTATGATGAAAAGAAGTTTCCTTTCTCAATTTCCCAGAATCCCTAAAATGCCTGTTTTTAAGGAGTGTGGAGGGTAGAAGCCGGTCGGCAAAAACCTATTGTAAACCAGCCAAGTCCCCATTTTAGGACAACCTCCTAGCTCGACTTTTGCCAATTTTGGTCTTCTGCCGAAATGGGAAAGTTCTAACTCCTTGAAATTATTGGACTTAGGAAATTGTGGGAACCAAAGGAAGGTTCGTTGCAACCTCTGGTGACAAAACAACTTAGGAAAAATGGAAAAACTTGAGCTTAGTGGCTCTAAACTTGGGAACCTCTGCATAATGCAAGGAGGATATTGTTATACTATTTTGGTTTGTCCTCCTTTTAACCCAACATATAGGGCTGCTAGCATTGCTAGCAGCCAATAGATAGTAGATGTTCGACTCGAACAACGGGAGGGCCTAAGAATCAAAAGTTCATTAGGTCCACTAAATGTTTAGGCTTTTGCAGAGGTTTCCCTGACTTTTGCCCATGTTGGCTTTCTGCCGAAAGGAAGATCGGTTGAACTGCTCGAATCTATGGGACTTAGGAAATGAGGTGGACAAAAGGATGGCTTGTCGTAACTGCCTGAGAAAAAGCAGCTTATGGAAAATGGCAAAAGTGGATCTAAATAATTTTCCCTAATGAAAAAACCCGAAGACTAGCCGATGTGCGCTACCACAAGAGAGCGACTCATTCTAAAAAACTCCGTTACCTACCGAGCAGGAAAAATCGGCTGGTTCGTCCCACCCCACCGGCTCCCACTCTCCCAGAGAGCTAGAGGGGTGGCGGTGGTGATGGTATTGATGGTCTTGGGCATGACCTTGGCCATCTGCTATGCTATGCTCCGCAGCCAATCGACCGCTCTGCTGATTCAGGAGAACGAACAACTGCAGATCTTAGCCAGGCAGGCGGCCCTAAGCGGCATGCGTGCCGCCTTACAGCAGATGCATTCGCCAGATTGGCAAGGGGTAGATAGTTCCTGGCAGGGAACAATTTCCGCCCAGCAGAGCTTCCAAGTAACATACACGGCTGGGGACAATTTGCTTTTGGCCAATCAACCTGCCTACCAAGAGTACCCCTATCGGGTCACAGTTCAGTGTACTGGTCGGGCTATTGATCCCGATTCTGTGCAGCGAACGGTAAGCTATCAAATTCGGGCGGTAGTTCGACTGGTGCCACGGAACTTATCCAGCACACCGGCAGACTGGCCAACCATGCAAAATTACACCATCTTCCAAACCAAAGACGACGACGTGGAACTAGATCTACCCTGCCAACTGCAAGGGCGATTTCGCGTCCAGGGGAAACTGCTTCTGGCCGACCACTATCCAGATGATCTTTGGGCATGGTGGACATATTTAGAAGATTTGAACCTGATGCGCTCTGTGGGTTATGCGGATTGTCGGCCGGTCATTGGGCCGGTCTTTTTACCAGTCAACCGTCAAGAACTGCTCCACTTTTGGGCACTTGCCTCTGCGTTACGAGTCCCGTACTTCCATTTGGCTACTTCGGAAGTTAGCACCGAATGGAACAATCCGACACTTCCTTCCAGTTATCAACTCTATCCAGGTGGCCCCAGGTATACGATTCCCCGACTTCCGCATCAATTGGAAAACACTACCTACCAGCCAGATCCCCAACAAAACCCTTTAGGCATTTACTATCGAGACGGCAGCCTGGAAGTTGGCAGCGGCGTCTCCTTCCAAGGCTGTCTGTTTTGCCGAGACAATCTCAGCATTTCCCAAACTGACGCCCGCTTCAGTCCAGTGGTTTTACCGTCGGTTTATCAGAACATTCTGACGCCGAGCGGACCGATTCGGCTTCCCTCGATAAGTTGCCAGAATTTTTATGTGCGAAACACCGGCGGTGGACAAGTAGTGGGGCTTGTGGCCACCTTCCACCGCTTCCAAATCGATAAAGGACCAGAAACGGTAAGCTTTACCCTAACTGGGCGTCTGATCAGTCGAAAGATCAATCTCCGGGAACGCCAACCTTGGGATACCCTGGATTGGAAAACCCTCTCCAATCAATATCAGAGTCAGAAAAATAGCTTACCTCCGGGACAACGTTACTTTCCAATCTGGCTTGGCCAAAAAGGCCGAGACCCCACACCTCGGTTAATGATCCGGCCGGATCCGGAGAACGTTTTGTATCACTGGCCTCGGTGGGATCAGCCGATCTTCCAGCCCCACCCAAACGATGTGACCCCACTTCGCCCCAATAAACCCGCGCTGCGGTGGGAACTGGTCCGCTGGATCGAACAACCAACTCCTGCCCCCAGACTGCAGACAATTGGCACCCGCCCAGGCACTCAGACCGGCAAGAAAAAATAGCGGTGTTGGTCATGGGAGAACTTGAAAAAGCCGAACGCCGCTTTGTAGTTTAACTTTTGCCATTTTTCTAACCTGGTTTGTCCCCAGTAGGTACAACGAAGCTCCCTTTGATCACCCAATTCCCTAAATCGCAAATTGGCAAGGAGTTAAAGGATGCCTCTGTCCGGGAGAGGCGCCATTAGCTAAAGTCGAGTTTGCCTCCGTCTTCGGGGAATTCGACTTTTGCCAGTGGAGCACCTTTGGGTCTTCTAACCTTTTGGAAATATTGGACTTAGGGTAACACTTCCGCCGAATGAAGAAGTTGCCTCGTTTAGCCAAGGAAAAGGCCTTGTTGTCATTTCCCCAAAAGCGGCAGTGGAGAACGGATCAACCACCAAAACACTAGACTGCTGCTGGCATAGGAATGACCCAATGGGCCATTTGCCCGAAATGGGGCGGAGTCTGGAAATTTGCTGAACAAAGAATCCTCAAAACCGAACTCCTCGAAATAAAGGACGCTCTACATAATCCTGAACATATAGTGAACTTCGTGAATCTTCAATGTTCTAGCCGTTCGGTTGTCCTATCTAGACACCTACGATCTATTGGGCGCTGCAATGCTAATACAACTATATGTTGTGTTAGATAGGGACCAGCCAAAATGGTATAAAAATATTCCCTTTGCATTATGCACAGGTTCCTAAAAACAGTTACAAGGAATGGCAAAAGCTCAGCTCAGGAAGGCGAAAGTAGAAGTCAGTCATCGGAAACGCTCAGATAAATTAACTCGTTATTTAAACTGAATTTAGGTCTTTTTATGCTGAAGGAGGCAAAGCAATGCACCAGTACGCAAAACCGCAGATAGCCAGCGGTTGGCTAGTGGTTCTGGCGGCCGCTATCCTACTAGTAGGTATGCTAAGCTTATATAGGAGCAGCGATGCCGCTGCGCCGCCGGGGGAACCGTTTGCTAATGCCACTGCCCAGCGCAGCGAGATGATCGCTTATTTGAAGGAAATCCGAGATCTGCTCAAAGAACAGAATGCCCTTTTGAAAACCGATGCAATCCGAGTGGTAGTGGTCGAAACAACTTCCAAAACTGGAAAACCTTAATCCCCACGGTGGCCATTTTTAGCCTCCTAGCGAAAGGGGAAAACTCTAACTGTTTGGAATTATTGGAGTTATGAAATTAAACGGACATCGAGAGAGTTGATTCTAACTGCCGGAACAAAACAACCTAGGGACAATGAGCAACATATAACTAAACAAATCCTCACTGCTTGACCTACTAGGAGTTTGCCAATTGTAAGGCCCAAAGATATTGCCGTACCTATCAAAAACATAAGCAGTTAGGAAAAAAATGGCACAATCCCAGTTAAGAGAAAAGCCCTCTGTCAGCCAGACCAATAGATTTCTCCGGAACCAGGAATCTGGGTTTTTGGTTTCTGCCAGGGGATGCCCGTTTGTGCGGGAATGAGAACAGAGGGGACCTGTTAGAGCAACCCTAAATCCCCTCCCCCGGCTGAGAACTGTTCTAAGTAAAAGATCTGCCGGTTTCCCGATAGAAAGATTTCCGGTGGCTGAAAGGACAGGTGGATTGAAGAGCAGATGGGGCAGGATGTGCCGGGCGGAAGCCGCTTCTGTCTTCGGCAAGCTCCCGTCCTGCAGCCTTGGCTTCGCCATGCGACGGCTGGGATTAGGATCTGGAAGATCTCAGCCGAGTGGATCATTTCGGGCGCATGAAGCGGGCTTATTTTTCCCCTCTAGGCTGGCAAGCAGAGGCGGGTTTGCAGGGGCAATGCAGACGGTTGGGCATCCTTTTGCCTCCAAACCCGCGTGGGTTTCGGAAGCAAAGGCCTCTTGCTGGAAGGGCAGCCGAGAGGCTGTTCACTCGAATCAAACATCAATAGATCTGGAACGAACGGATTGCTCTGCTTGCCAGGGCATCGGATTGCTATCCGACGGTGGGCAGACAACGGCTTGTAGGGGGTTTACCCTGATCGAACTAATGATTGTGTTGGTGTTAATTGGGCTTTTGATCAGTATAACCCTGCCCTCCACCAGCCCTGCGGTGCATGAACAACTTCGAGCAGTAGGCCAAATTATCCGCACCGACCTGGCCTACGCTCGCAGCTTGGCTATTGCCCATGGCAGTACCTACCGCGTCCGATTTGAACTACTCCAGAACCGATACATCCTGCAACACACAGGTCCGGATCCGACGTTAAACCTCCTACCAAATTCGCCCTGGCGCCACCCGGCGGATCCGCCGGATCAACATGTCGTGCGGTTAGATCAATTGCCCCAAGTGGCAAGCTCGGTCCGATTGGCCGCAGTACAACCACCCAGTTCTGCTAACCAAACCATAGGGGAAGTGGAATTCGGGCCCTTGGGAGGAACCACCCACAGCACCGCCGTAGTAATTTGGCTTTCGGCCGGCCAGGATCAAAACCAACGATTTTTAAGCATTAGCGTCGATCCGATCACAGGATTGACAAGCTTTGGGCCTATGGTTGTCCGAGTCCCCTAAGCAAAACAGAGCCAAATCACCCCGATGGAGACAACCCTCTGGGAACCCAATATTTGGGCAAAATTGGTAAGTCGGAACCTCTGTATTATAAAGGTGATATTGTATCATTTTGATTCCAGCGCCTCTGATCCAATCTAGAGGATTGCTAGCACTGCTGGCAAACTACATCCAGTCGGTGTTTGGATGGGAGGCAAAAGCCTATCGAAATAAATATTCATAATGTTCCCGATATGTTCGAAATTTTGAATTTTCCAAAACTTCCATTAATTCGCCCTTTGCCATTATGCTTCTTGGTCTGGAAAAATACTGTGGAAAGCAGTTGGGGAAAATGGCAAACGCCCAGATTAAATCGATCTGGAAAATTTAGAAAAGCTGGCCAATTTTGTCTATTTTCTCCAAATCGGCGTCTACTTCCTTCGGCGGAATAGGTACTCCATGGAATAGATAGGAAGGCATACCTGAATAAGCAGAGAGCAAGAGAAATATGATCGGTTTTTGGCGATTTGGCCGGGCAGGCCCGATTGGCGTGGATATTGGTTCCAGTGCGGTCAAACTCTTGCAACTGAGTGCGGACCGCCAACAGGTCCTGGAATCGGTCTGTTGGGAATTGCCTCGGGGCGAAGACGGACTGCCGATACGGACCGAAGAGACGATTTTGGAGACTTTGCGCCGTGTGCGCCAAGCCCGTAATTTTCGGGGCCGAGAGGTAGTATTGGCCCTGGGGCCAGAAGAATTGTTCATTCAGAACCTTCGACTTCCGGAAAGCAAGCCGGACAATAAAAAGGAATCGTTTGAAAAGCTAGTGCTTAGCGAGGCTGCCAGCCGGCTGCCTTTCGAGGCGGCCGATGCGGAGATACGATTTTTACAGACGGAACCTGTGCGACAAGCAGATACAGTTCGGCTGGAGGTGATTGTGCTGGCCTGTCGGCGTGCGGTGATTGAGCAGAAGGTGAGCATGGCGGAGCGAGCCGGTTTCGTTCCGGTGGCGTTAGAGCCTCAGCCGATCGCACTGCTTCGCTGTTACAGCAACCAATACCGTCGCCAGTCGGATCAACAGCGGCGGAGCATGTATGTGAACATAGGGGCAAATTCGACCATGGTGCTCATTACCCGAGGCAACGATCTTATGTTTATAAAGTCTATCCCCTGGGGTGGACGGTCCTTGGATGAGGCAGTCGCCCAACATCTGAAAATGAGTCTGCCGGAGGCCAGCGCCCTACGGCGTCATCACGGCGATCGCCGCGCCGACCAACGGGACCCCGAAGTTACCCTTGCTATCCAGGAAGCCGTCCGTCCCCTATGGGATCGATTGGCCAACGAATTGTCCATGTGTACTCGCTACTTTTGTATCACCTTCCGGGGCGAGCCACTTTCCAGCCTCGTGTTGGGCGGGGGAGAAGCCTGCCGAGAATTGGCCGACTGGTTGGCCGGGCAATTAAACCTCCCCTGCGAGTTGGCCGATCCGTTTCGCAGCTTCCAGACCCGATCCTCCCCAGGCCGACACACCCAATGGGATGTGGCCACCGGTCTGGCCTTGCATGAAACCTCGAAACACTAAGAGGCTCCCCTGGAAAGCACTTTCCATGATAAAAGAAGATTCCCTTTTAAACTCGACTTTTGCCATTTTTCCTAAGGGAAGAATTATTTGGATGAAAGAAATTGGGGAAACAAAAGGGCAGTACATGGTAACTCCTGGAGATAAAACAACGTAAGAAAATAGCGAAAATCGGGCGTAGAGGCAGTTTGGTTTAACCATGGCTCCCAAAAACCAGTTATCCTGACAACCTAAAGCCTTTTACATAAGAAGACATCCATGTACCAGATCGACTTCCTTCCGGAAGATTATCGGCATCGGCGAGCTGCGCGTCGGCGGCAGGCGCATCGGCTATTGGCCTTAGGTGTATCGGTTGCCGTATTAGGTATCAGTTCAGCTTTGCTTTATCTGCAGCAGAGGGAGCTGGAAGAGCAATTGGCCTTAGCTCGCCCCAACCATTGCGCCCTGTCTGCCCAACAGAAACAGTTCAACATGCTTCAAAAGTATTTAGAAACCACCCGCTCTATGGCGGAGTTGGTCTGTTATTTGCGGCATCCTTGGCCTCGGACCCAGATCTTGGCGGAATTGCTTACGCCGCTTCCCGAAACCGTGAGGTTGGAGCAGATGACGATCGATCGGCATGCCTCCGAGCAGCTTTCCAACCAACGGCCCATGTCCCGATCCGAACAGGAGGCGGAAAAGGCCCGATTAGCAGCGATGCCTCCGCCCAGCCGAGATCTGTACCGACTCCGACAAGAATGCGAACCAATGCAGACAGTTGTTCGGCTTCATGGAGTTACTGTCGATCTGGCGGCATTGCACCAATATCTAGCAGCCCTGGAAAAGGCAAACTTATTCACCAAAGTTTATTTGATCACTTTAGAGAAAGATCAAGATACTGATCAACAGGCACTACGATTCCAGGTGCAGCTGATGGTCCGGCCGGGCTATGGGCAAGCGGGCGGGCCGAATGCTTCAGTGAAGTCTGCCCCCACGGGAGGCCCGCCTGCTTTGCCCAAACACACTAACCAAACCCATCTGCCCTCTGCTTTCCCATCCAGCAAGACTTTCGATTTTTCTAAGAGCCTGCCATTTTGGAGTCAGAGGCTTTTCCCCAATCGGCTGCTGACAGCGGTTTTGGTGCTCCAAGGTTTTAAACCCTCAGAAAATAGTACTGCTAACCTGGAGATCTCCCCCTTCACTGCCAAAGAGAGAGTATAAGAGGATCGGAACCTCCTATTTAGATAAAATGAGCAGAAAAACAAATTTGGATAATTTGAGGAAAATAGAGAATTTTAGGTATTCTTCATCTTCCCCCTTTCCAAAAATCACAAAATTCCTCCTATTTTGATCCATCAATCCTATGCATCTGCGAATCGACCGAAATCATCTGGGAGTACTAGGAATGATCCTCGTGGGCCTGGGAGCGTATGGGTATTTCATCCTTCGGCCCCAATATCTGTATGTAAAAAAATTAAGAGAGGAGCTCCACCAACTTCATCAAGGGGTGGACCAAGCAGGGGATCTGTGGGTGGGTATTCAGAATGTTCAAAAAGAACTAGAAAAGGCCACTCGGTATGTGCAGGCTTGGCAAGCCGATGCTCCCAACCCAGGAGAATTGGCTCCTCTGTTTGGCCAGATTACCCAGCTTGCCAAACAAAGTGGTTTGACACCGACTCGATTCAGTCCCGGGAATAAAATATCCTATGATCGACTGGTTAAAATCCCCCTGACTATAGTATGTCAAGGAGACTTCGCTCAGATCCATGAGTTCCTATATTCTCTAGAGAAGCTTCCCCAGATTATCTGGATTGACCGTTTTGCCATCGAAAAAGCTTCCAAATCCAACCAACAGCTGCAATGTGAAATCAGTTTGGTGATTTTTACCGAAAATCCCGAAATTTCGGATCAGATAAAAGACTCCAAAAAACCGATATAGCAGGAGAAGCCGAGCCGAAGGCCCTCGGTCGAAAGCTCGGTTTTCATGCCGTGGACCTCAACCGATTCATTGCCCAACTTCGTCGTGAGATCAAAGCCCATCCAGGCAAAGCCGCCCTGTTAGCCGGCTTGCTCCTGGTGGCTTTGTACTATTGGATCCCCCTGATAGGAAGGTGGATTGGCCGCTCTAAGGAGCTCCAAATGGCTCGGGCCCAAGCCACCATAGGTGAAAATTTACGCTCGGCTGGGGAAAAATCTTTTCCTGGCAGCTCAGGCCCTGGTCCAAATCTTGCCTTAGAAAGTTCAGCCCTCCGGGGCCCTGAAACCCCGGGATTAGGTAAAACTGCCCAGGACATGCCTTCGTGGGATCAGCTTGTCCGATGGCGGGAAGCCGATCCCCATACCCAACCGGTCCGATGGTCTTCAGACCGACAGGATCCGTTCCAGCCCCTTGCCCCCGGCACCTTTTCGGAGAACAAAGATTATTCAGCAGATACTCTAGCAGCCCAAAACACCGGGAAAATTCCTTCCTCTTCCCTCAGCCACTCGCAAATCATTCAGGAGCCGCCTGAAAAGTTGGACTTGGAACTTACCAGCATCGTGGTAGGGCCGAACCGACGGCTCGCCTTAATCAATGGCCAACCCTACCAGGAAGGAGATGTCTTAGTCGTTAGTAAAAACGGACACCAATGGCAGTTCCGCCTCAGTCGGATACGGCCGACCAGCATCCAACTGCAGTGGAACGATCGACAGTATGAATTATCCTTGCCTCAGACTCCATCGAACGTGCTAATCCAGGTAGTCTCCACAACCAAACAGGAAAATCCTTAACCCCCAAAAGGATCGGGGCAAAGGCAGACCATGCTTGGAATACTTATTAAAGGAACCTCTGCATAATTCAAGGAAGATATTTTTATACTATTTTGCCTTGTCGTCCTTTTAACCCAACATATAGAGTTGCTAGCATTGCTAGCAGCCAAGAGATGGTAGATGTTCGACTAGGAGAACGGGAGGGCGTAATAATCAAAAGTTCCTAAAGTTCACTAGATGTTCAGGATTTTGCAGAGGTTCCTAAACACAGTCCACTCCATCCTCTTTGTCTCCTTGCATCCAGGCTCGGCCGAGCCTAGATGCTTCCTCCTAAGCCTTGGGGGATAGACAAGAACTAAAACCCAAACCGAACATTTTGGCCCAGGAAAAGGCTGCATCTTCCCTCTGGCGGAATCGTTGTGAAACACATCTTTCCCCCCACCCAAGTACACAAAGTGTCTACTGGGTCGGGAGGAAACCAATTGACCTCTGGCAGGGAATCGCCAAGGATTTTTGGGAATTGGTGAGCCCTAGCAAATGTTTGTAACTGTTTGGCCCTAGGGAAGAGCTTATTTTTTTCCACTCTCCTGACGCTAGATTATGTAATAAGCTTGTCATTGCTAGCCTAGTTTTCGAGCTGTATTTCCCCTAAAAGAGGGTATTGGCCAGGTTCAGGGAGATCGAAGAGGGATTTTAAAGTTAGGAAATTAGGAAATATGGACATTTTGGACAATCTTCTGGACCACTAGCATTGCTAGCTGTTACAGAATATTGCACGGCGGCAGCAGGATGCAGTCCGGGTGAAATGATGCGTTCAACCGGCCTTTTTTGCTCCTGCATCCGAGTTCGGTTTTGGCTAAGTCGCCTACCTTTTTCGCTCGGAGGAACTGTTAACAGGTTCTCAGGAACAGTTCCGCGGCGTGCAGTACCAGAATCGAAGCATGCATTTGGAGAAAATGGGAATTTAGAAAAGAGCGCTGGGAATTCTACAAACCTTAGCAATCAATTTATGGATATCCCGTTTAGCTGAATAGTTCTGAATAGTTAATGAATGATAGTTAAATATAGTTACGAGTCCCGTTTGTCCGGGGAAGACAGGAGAAAGCACTTGTTGGACAAAAACAACTCCCTCCTGCCCTCGGCAGGAAGTGGTTACTAAATTCTCTTTTTGCCACTGAGGTCATGGAAGACCGATGGACAGCCTGCGGCAGAAGATAGTTTTTGGGGCCTGTATATTGGCTGGGGTGGGATTAGCGGTGTTGATCGGCTTGCTCAGCCCGCTCAGTCCCCAGCAATTGGCCTTTGCAGCGGCTCAGGCTCTTGGACTTTTTTCGGAAAAACTTTGCTCATATACTCCCTCCGAAGGTTATTCCGCGGACGTTTGTCAATCCTCTTGCTCTGGTCCATCCGGAGGAAGGGTTCTTTCTGGGAATGAGCCAACCGCACCTTCTGCCCTCGCCTGCGAACCTACCACTAGCCAAGAGCTTCATCCCCATGGGCCAGGGGATTCTAGGCCAGGGGATTCTAGGAGTAAAGTTTCTCCCCCCGAACCGCAGAGTTCAGGAAGTCTTTCGAAGCGTCTAACAGGAAGCTTGGCCGGTTTGCAGCCCCAAAGCGAGGAGCTTATCCCTCCTTGGACGGAAGTCTTCTCTCCGGTGGCGCCGCGCTATGCTCAGCAACAGCCGAGTAGCTCTTCCAAACCTCCTGCTTCCTCCCAGCGCTCACCGGCCGATTCCTCCCAACGCCCGCCGGCCGAAAGGCGGTTCTCCACTCAAGGAATCGCCCCGGAAAATCCTTCGGCTAAGCAGGGGGAAGCTTCGGAGAGGTTAGTCCAAGGAGCGGAAAAGGGGAGAACCTCTGAAAATCCCTCAGCTAAGCAAGCTGCCGAGGAAATCCCCCAGCAATTACTGGAACTGTGGCAGCAGATGCGATCTGGCAGGACGAAGAGCTCAACGGCTGCTTTGGCTAGCAGTGCTATGCCGACAGCTCCGGAGGAGACCGATGCGGAGACAAATGGCCAGACTGGTGGCTTGGGTAGAGAAACCGTCAGTCCGGAGCAGGCAGACAATAGCCAGCGCGGACAGCTCCCTCCCGCGTCGACGGGAGAACCCGAGGCGAACCGACGAGTAACGTCAAGACCATTGCCCGAATCAAACAACCAATCTCCTGGGCAATCCAGGTTGCCTTCGGCCTCGGCCTCCTCAGCCACTGCCTCAAGCAGCCAACTGCTTCAAGAGGGGGAGGGCCGCCTGATCATTAATATCCGCAACGAAGATATCCGCAAGGTGCTGGAAATGCTCAGTGAACATGGAAACTTGAACATTCTGGCCACTAGCAGTGTGCAAGGAAAAGTTTCCGCTTCATTGTCTGGTGTAGATTTAGACAGTGCATTGCAGGCCATCTTGCGTTCGGCCGGTTATGTAGCTCGCCGAGAAGGAAAATTCATCTATGTGGGCACTCCGGAGGATTTTCTGCGGATGGACCAGGCCGCCGACCGGATTGGCACCCGAGTCTATCGGCCTAATTATGTAAAAGCGTCGGACCTGAAAGACCTCATCCAACCGCTGTTAACGGAAAAGGTTGGCTTGGTAAGCGTCAGTGCACCGGCCGAAATTGGCATTGCTTCCGATGACGATAAAGTGGGCGGCAATAGCTTTGCGGGCAACGAAACGGTGCTGGTCCGGGATTATGAAAGTGTGCTGGCCCAGATTGACCAAGTGGTCGCCCAGATCGACGTCCGGCCGATGCAGGTCCATATCCAGGCCATGATTTTAAGTGTCCGGCTAGACGATACGGACAAGTTCGGTGTGGATTTCAAAAAGCTCATTAACAACAGCAACTTCACTATCGGCTGGGGCACGCCGGTCGATAGCCTCTCTCAGGTTACCTTTACCCAGGGAGGATTGAAGTTTGGGTTTATTGATGGGGATGTAGGGGCCTTTTTAGAAGCGCTGGAAACGGTGGCTGATGCCAACGTCATCGCTGCACCCCGCCTGATGGTCCTCAATAAACACCGGGCTGACATCCTCATCGGTCGGCAAGAGGGCTACGTCAACACTACCCAGACAGAAACCGCTACTACCCAAACGGTGCAATTTTTGGACATCGGCACCCAACTACGTATTCGCCCATTCATATCACCCGATGGCCTCATCCGCATGGAAATCCATCCGGAACTATCCGATGGCACCGTAACAGTGCAAGGCAACTTCACCCTGCCACAAAAAGACGTTACCAAAGTAACCACTAACATCATGGTGCGAGATGGTTGCACGGTGGTTATCGGGGGCCTAATGCAGGAACAGGCCACCAGCAGCGTCAACCAAATTCCCTTCTTCGGCAATCTACCGCTAGTGGGGGTACTGTTCCGTCGAAAAACCGAAGAGCTTAAACGGGTAGAAATCATCGTCCTGGTTACTCCCCATATTGTTCGAGAGCCAGAAGCCTACGGCGAAGGGGCCCTCCAGCAATGTGAGTTCCAGCGCCGGCAGAACGTCTATTTGGAGAAAATGAGCCCCTTGGGCAAACGATCGATAGCCCGACGCTACATGCGCATGGCCCAACAGGCCTGGACCGAAGGGGACATGGACCGGGCTCTGCGCTTTGCTGAAATGGCCGTCCATTTCGATCCGCTCAGCCGAGAAGCGCTGGAACTACGGGCACAAATCTGGCAGAGGATTTCTCCGGCACCTTTACCCAAAGAGGCATTGGTGCCCCCGGATCAGGACAGCTGGACAAAACCTTTAGATGGCCCTACAGTGGCCCCTTGGATCCTGCAAGAATTAGAAAAGCCTCTGCCAGAGGCCCCCATACCAGAAAGTCCCCTACCGGAGCTTGGCCCACCCCCGGAAAAACCAAGGAAAGAAAACTCCCAAGGAAATTCCTCCAGCAGTGCCACCGGCTCTAAGAAGGAAATTGCTCCAGGAGACTTGAACTTGCCGGATTCCAGCCCCCAGAGTGGGCTTTCGTTAAGGGGTAATCCTATTCGATCCCAGCAGACCGGTTCTAAGCCGATTGCCCGTCCCTCGGTCTTCCCAAACAGCCCTCTGCGGTTTCCCTAATCCTTTCGTTCAGATAGTCGGTTTTATGCCCCTAAAATTAGGGGTTTCGGAAAAGGATCCCATTGATGCCTCTTCTGACCACCAAGCAGGCGCTGGGTTTGGTAGTATGGGGAAGCCTGATCTTGGGGCTAGGGGGCTGCAGTACCCTTGGTGGAGGGCATGAGGAAACGAATTGGGACTTTTCTCGACCGTATCCGAACCTACCCCCTGCCCGTTCTCCCCACTCAACTGGCCAGGTATCCGGCAGTTTTGCCACTATAGAGGGGATTTATCCCACCAAATTGAGAGAGCTTTTCTCCAAATCTCCCGAAGGTAGGCGTTCTTCTGGTGGGCGCTATAAACAGGGGATGATATCCCCTCCATCTGCTCAGGCTTGGCCCGTATCTGCCCATGGAATTAACCACGATGGGGGAAGTCGGCTCCCTCTGTATTACCAAACCCCCTTGCCCTCGGTGCTTTTTTGGCAGGCAGAAGAAGCTCTCCTGAATGGCCATAACCAATTAGCATATCAATATTTAGAGCAAGCCGTCCTTTCTAATCCCAATGATCCGTTTCTCTGGCAGAAAGCAGCCTTAGTAGCTCTGCGGGCCAATGAGCCAGAAATGGCCTCTGAGCTTGCCCGCCAGGCTTTGGAACGGTTTCCTGAATGTGCTTTGTTGTGGCAGGTGGCTGCCTTAGCGCGGTATCGGATGGGGGATTTTGCTGCAGCAGAACAGGCAGCGAGGCGGGCAATTTCTTTGGACAACCGCTATCCCCTATCCTACTTTTTAGTAGGGGCTGCCTTGCACCAGCAAGGGCAAATCCCCCAGGCGGTAGGCTATTTGGAGCATGCAGCCCGGCTCGACCCCCGATTCGCCCCTACTGGTCCGCTTCCCTAGGCACCAGGGGGCCGAAGGGGCTGTTGCCCCCGCCTCGGACTGCCAACACCTGGATCCATTGCTTTTGCCATCTGCCACAATGACCTCAACTGGCTGGAGAAAACTCCTCCCCCTGATTTTGCTTAGCCTATCCATCCTGAGTCTGTTCTGCTCGGGGCTGGCTGCGAGGAAAACTTTTGGGCCCTCGAATGGTAGTTGGGTTTGGCTCGGCTGTGGCTTAGGGGGTATGGTAGGACTGGTGGCTGCCTGGTGTTGGTGGCGCAACTTACTCCAGGAGCAGCGGTTCTTCCAGTACCTGGAGCAGTTAGCCGATTGGGCTCAAGAAAGTACTTTCGCCACTGACTGCGTGCTGGAGAAGCAGTCTCTTTTATCGAACCGCTGGACGTTTTTCCCCGTGGTAGCCAGGTTAAAGGAAGCTATTGGTCGGCTGCGGGGGCGGTTGGAGCATTTGGAGGATGTTCGGGCTGGTTTGGAAGTCCGGATGCGGCGGGTTCAGAGCGAAGGGCAGCAAATATACACGATTTTGACGGGAATTCCTGAACCTCTTTTGGCCATCAATGAGTATGGAGAATTGCTCTGGGCCAACCCTTCCGCAGAGGCCTTGTTGCAAGGGGAAGCCTCTGGGAAGCGGGCTTTGGTGGCAGAGCGAATCGGCTGTCCCCAACTAGTAGCCCTACTGCAGCATATGTTGCTGCGGAAGACAGCGACCAGCCGGTCGGAGGAAATCGAATGGATCGATCCTCAGGGAAAAACGCATTTTTATCGGGTTATGGTTACTCGGTTGGCCGCCGGCAGGGATCCACCGGATCCCGGGCAAGTTAGTCTGATAGCCGTCTTCCGGGACATTGCCGATCAAAAGGCGCTGCAGAAACGCCATGCCGAGTTTGTTTCTTCGGTAAGCCACGAAATGAAAACTCCTCTGGCTGGCATTAAGGCCTATGTAGAGCTGTTGGCTGATGGAGATGTAGATGATCCGGCAACCCAACAGGAGTTTTTCCAGACGATCGCGGCTCAAGTGGACCGGCTCCAGCGGTTGGTGGAGAATCTGTTGAATTTGGCTCGGATTGAAGCGGGGATCGTTGAAGTTCGTAAACATCCCCATTCGCTCAACGAGATTTTGGAGGAGGCGTTTCGGGTGGTGCAACCGGCCGCCCAGGCTAAGCAGATCCGCTTGGAAACGGATTTAAGCGAATTGTATTTAAATGTTTATATAGATCGAGATCTATTGCTCCAAGCGGCGATCAATCTGCTGTCGAATGCGGTCAAATATACTCCCAGCGGCGGGCGTGTCGTTTTGCGAAGCCGATTGGAAGAACCCTATGCCCAGTTTGAGGTAGAAGATACCGGCGTAGGCCTGAGTCCGGAGGACTGCCAGCGAGTGTTCGAGAAATTTTACCGAGTCCAAAAGGATGCCCATATGGCCTCCGGCACAGGGTTAGGATTGCCTTTGGCCAAGCATATTGTCGAGGATGTCCATGGAGGCACCATTACGGTACAGAGCCAACTCGGAGTTGGAAGCACGTTTCGGGTACGGCTTCCCTTGTTAGGGCGGACATGGGATAGCCGTGGGCCTGTTTCGGAGATGTCGGAACCGGCTTCCGTTGGAGCCCCAGGTTAACTCAGAGCTGGTTTCCACCACACCGAACCCTTGGTGTTCCCATAGGAGTCCACCAGGCGAAAGGAAACGATGGGATTTTTTCCTTCGGACCCCTGGGAGCGGGTCTCGCTGTTATGCACATCTTTGGGATGGATTTACCCCTCACAGCAGCAGCAAACGATTGCCCCAATCAGGGGATAATTCAAAACCTTTCAAAACAAGCCAACGGTTACTTTGGATAAATTGCACCATTTAGGAAAAATCATTTAGAAGATCAGGAGGTCTTTGGTTTCAGAAAATGGTTTGCCTATATTTTCTATTTGATCCATTCTTATGTTGTTCAACGAGTTTTCCTGCTTTGCCTGAAGGGATGTCCGAGCGTCTGAACTCCAACTTGTGTATAACAGCGAGTCGGGGAGGGGAAAGGAGGAAGTTCTACCTTTCTGTGTGTGTAGCGGACGTAGGAAATCGTTATAGGCAAAAGGAGATTTCCAGGTAACTGTTTGAGGCAAGCAAGCCAGGAAAAAATTGGCAAAAGTCGAGCCAACGTTTTGTCATTGAATAAGTTCCATCCTTAGAACGTAGCAAAAGGCCGGGGCACCTTTTTTAATCCAAGGCAAATGGGAGAATATGGATTATCAGACACACTAGGTCGCTTTTTCCCATTTCTGGCCTCCTGGGGAAGAGGGAAAGTTCTCACTCCTTAGAAATTATTGGAACCCATGAATCATTCAAAGGGGATATTTTTATACCATGTTGGCTTATTCTCTCTAACCCGATATCTAGGGTTGCTAGCATTGCTAGCATCCCCTAGATAGTAGGTATTCGGCAGGGGAACCCACCGACTACAGAATCAAAAGGGCCTGAAGTTCACTATATGTTCAGGATTTTGCCGAGGTTCCTATTGGAGTTAGGTCATTGTGGGAACAAAAGGAGGCTTCGTCGTAAGTTTTTGTCACAAAACAATTTCACTCGACTTTTGCCAATTTTGGCTTCGCCCTGGCAGAGGGCTGTTCTAAGGCCTTGTAACTATTGAACTTAGGAAATTGGGTGAACAAAGGGGAGTTTCATCGTAACTGTCAGCAGTAAAGCCAGTTAGGGAAAATGGCAAAAGTCGAGTTTAAGAAAAATGCCAAAAATCGACCTTAGGAGCTTCTTTTTTGCTGAGGAGCTGGCGGGCCATTTTCGGCCTCCCCGGAAAGAAGGATGCTTTAACTGCCTGGAAGTATTGAGAGCAGGAGATTGGCGGAGGATGGTTAGCCGTAATCGCTGAAATCAAAGGCAGTTAGGGGAAACGGCAAAAACTCGAGATATTTAGAAGATCATCTTTTTCTCTCTTGATAAAGGGCTAAGAACATGCAAGAGAAGATTCTTTACTATGGTGTTACTTTTGATGATGTGTTGCTGGAACCCCGCTATAGTGATGTGGTCCCTTCTGAAGTGGATGTGAGCACTCAGCTAACGCCTCGGATTCGGCTGAACATCCCGATCTTAAGCGCCCCAATGGACACCGTTACTGAAAGTGCGATGGCTATTGCTCTGGCTCAGCAGGGGGGGTTAGGCGTTATCCATAAGAACCTTTCCATCCAAGAGCAAACCAATGAAGTGGAAAAGGTCAAGCGGAGCGCCAACGGCATTATCTCCGACCCCCAAACCTTGCCACCCGAGGCCACCGTGCAGCAAGCTAAAGAACTGATGGACCATTTTAATGTCTCCGGGGTGCCGATTGTGGACCCAGACGGTCGGCTTCGGGGGATTATCACCCGCCGAGATCTCCGCTTTTTGGAAAATTGGAATCTGCGGGTTTCGGAAGTGATGACGCAAGGTGAGCGATTGGTAACGGCTAGGGGACCTGTAACGCTTGAACAAGCTGAGAAGATTTTGATGGAAAAAAAAGTTGAGAAACTTTTACTGATTGACGAAAATTTTAAGCTGAAAGGACTTATCACGATAAAAGATATTGATAATATGCGCCGGTTTCCTCAAGCCTGTCGGGATCCGCAGGGACGACTGCGGGTCGGAGCGGCTATCGGCGTCCATGAGTACGAGCGGGCTGAAAGTCTTATCCGAAAAGGTGTCGATGTTCTGGTAGTCGATAGCGCTCATGGACACTCAGCCAATGTCATCGAAACAGTCCGAGAGCTGAAACGAAACTGGGATATTGATGTCATTGCCGGCAATGTGGCCACCACCGAGGGATGTCGGGCTTTGATTGAAGCGGGCGCCGATTGTGTTAAAGTGGGTATTGGCCCGGGTTCCATTTGTACCACTCGGGTTATTTCCGGGGTCGGGGTGCCGCAGATTACGGCCATTTTTAATGCCGCCAAAGCCGCCCTGCCTACAAAAACCCCCATTATTGCTGATGGTGGAATACGTTATTCGGGGGATATTACCAAGGCATTGGCCGCCGGCGCTGCTGCCGTGATGATCGGTGGACTATTTGCCGGTTTAGCCGAAAGCCCAGGAGAACAAATCTTCTACCGAGGTCGAACCTTCAAAGCCTATCGGGGTATGGGTTCACTGGGTGCCATGGTAGCTGGCTCCAGCGACCGATACGGGCAACGACCCGACAAAAAACCTGACAAATTGGTTCCTGAAGGCGTCGAAGGCCGAGTCCCGTTCCGAGGCCCCCTAGAACCGTTCGTATATCAGCTTGTCGGTGGCCTCCGGGCGGGCATGGGCTACTGCGGGGCAAAAACCATTGCCCAACTGCAGGCCGAAGCCCGTTTCATCCAAGTTTCCCCTGCCAGTGTTCGGGAGAGCCATCCGCATGACATCGTCATCACCAAAGAAGCCCCCAATTACAGTGTCGAATACGCTGCCACCGAAGATCTGCACTAATGCAAAGACTAAATCCAGTGGAAATACCTATTTTTCTGCCCCTTTCGGCTGGAAATCGTTCTTGATAGGATTCTGGGTAGGATATCCGTTTGTGTGGCTAGTGCAGACCTTGGGATTTGCCCAGCAGCCTGGGGCAAATCTCCAGTGGCTTCCCCACCCAGCCGTCCTTGCACCCTCGGTGCAACCGACTGCCGCTGAAATCTCATCTCCCTCTGCAGCAGCGGCTCCAAAAAACCAATCAGGGCTATCTCCGCTGGGAAAGCATCCGTCTGCATTCCCTATGGCATCCCCCCCAACGATGGTCCCTCCCGAAGCTCTTTCGCCTCCTGCTCCCCTCCCAAAAGTAATGCCGCGAAACCCATTCGGGGATGCTTTGCGGGAGCT
This sequence comes from Thermoguttaceae bacterium, assembly GCA_025062105.1. Taxonomy (GTDB): domain Bacteria; phylum Planctomycetota; class Planctomycetia; order Pirellulales; family Thermoguttaceae; genus JANXAQ01. The sequence continues at coordinate 857 of JANXAQ010000078.1, read as the reverse complement.
TTCTCCTCAAGCAGGCGGAGAAGTCCCTCTTCCTAAGGTTTCCGAACCCCCCTATTTGCCGGAAGAAGAAACCCGGCCGCTGCCTGGGCACAGGCCTGAGGAGCTACCAACAACCCCTCGGCCTACCCAAGTGCGGGCCGAGTGCGTCACCGATGCCAATCTGCTGTTACCCATTCACAAACTCAATACCCGCCTCGACATCGATCCAAACGTGCATCCGGAGATTACTTCTGAAGAAGAGGATCGGCTTCGGCGGGCTGGCCAACCTACCCGTCTGGAGCTGCTTACCCGCGCCAAAGCCGAGTTCGATGCCAAAATGTGGTGCGACCCTCCTACCACCCCTCTTCCAGAGCGGATGACCAAAGCCTGGCCGAAAACCACAATGAGCTGGAAGGCCTCGGCCCTTTGTCACAAACCGCTTTACTTCGAACAGGCCCATCTGGAACGATATGGGCACAGTACTGGTCCCCTCACCCAGCCGATCATCTCCGCCGGCCATTTCTATCTAATGATCCCCACCCTACCGTATCAACTGGCCCTGTGGCCGCCGTATGAATGTATCTATCCTTTGGGCCATTATCGGCCGGGCAGTTGCGCCCCGTACTATCTGGATCCGATTCCAATTAGCATTCGGGCTGCCTTAGCCGAGGCTGGGGCTTGGGTCGGTGGAGTCTTTCTGGTGCCCTAATCCACCCTACATATAGTGGCGTGGCGCTTTAAATAGAGCGGCTAATCCCTACTACTAGCTTCCGAAAGTCCCGAGAACTTCCCATGGGAACCTCTGCATAATTGAAGGGGGGTATTTTTATACCCTTTTGGCTGGTCTCCCTCTAAACTCGACTTTTGCCATTTTCCCT
>JANXAQ010000058.1 GCA_025062105.1 Thermoguttaceae bacterium | reverse complement strand
CATTTTCAGACTCCTGCCCGGCTCTGGGGCTGGTTGCTACCCGGAATGCTAGCCAGCGGCTATCTGCTTTTTGGTGCCGGTCTTCTGTTGGCCCAGGGGGATTGGGAAATTACGCCTGAAAGTGTTGAAGCCTTGGAGCGGGGTCTCCAATGGCTTGCACGCAATCAAGGCCCGGAAGGCAATTGGAGTTCAGACGATCTGGGACTGGTCAGCACCGGGGTGTTGGCTTTTTTAGCTGCTGGGCATCTACCGAGCCGAGGCCCCTACGGCGAATCCGTGCAACGGGCCTTGGATTATGTCCTGCGAAACGTTCAGCCATCCGGCCTTTTGAATATCGCCGACCAACGCCGGGACATGTATAACCATGGTTTGTCCGCCTTCATGCTTGGGCAGGTTTATGGCATGACCGGCGATAGTCGGGTTGGACCTATCTTAGATCGGGCATTGAAACTGATTGCCTACACCCAATGCTTGGATGGCGGGTGGGACTATGTGGCCCGTCGGCAGCAGAATGGCCATGATCTTAGCTTGGCGGTCATGCAGGCGCTGGCGCTGCGCAGTGCTGTGGATAGCGGTCTGGAAGTTTCGCCGGAAGTGGTGGAAAAGGCGATCCGCAGTGTGCGGGAACATTATACGCCTCGGGGCGTACGACGGGATGCCCCTGAAGAAGAGCTTAAAAAATATCCAGGTCAATTTACTTACAGCAAAGGCGGTGGCAATCCCACGGTCGCCATGGCCGCCGCTGGTGTCGTGTGCTTGCAAGAGTTCGGCCAATACGACGATTGGCGCATCCCAAAAAGCATGGAGGTCGTTCTGCGGGCCATCCGGGAAGAATGTCAGCCAGAGCGTGCTCGGCAGGCCCGCCGGCCGCCATTTGACGCTTATACCATGTACTATGTGGCCCAGGCCTTGTATCAAGTCGGCGGTCAAGCCTGGCAGGAACATTATCCACTTCTGCGGGATGCGGTCGTAGCCAGTCAAATTATTGCCCCGGATCGGCCTGAAGATCACGGCAAATGGGTAGGCGAAACACGGGTGGGCGGCAAACCAGGCGAATTGTACCTCACAAGTGTCTGCTGCTTTGTCCTGGCCATCCCCAACCGCTATCTGCCTATCCTCCAGGAAGGCCGAATCGGCAGTCTGGAGGCCCAATTCGGCAACCAGTTCAACCCCGATGCCGCCACCCCAACGCCAAAAACCAAACAGGGTAAAAGAAGATAGGGATTCCTTTCCAGAATCCACCAGATACTGCTTAATGTCATCCCTGCGCAAGCAGGGATCCAGTTTAAGAAGGGGTTCGGTCGCTCTGGACTGCCGTGTGCAAGGGAATGACAAAGGGCCTTTTTCCGCCTAACAACAGATTGTTATTACTTCAACCAGATGAACTGGTACCCGTTTTGTTGATTACACCATGTTCTATGCACCTTGGTTTGCCATAGCTGGGCTAGTGGCTGCTGCCGGTCCGGTGCTGATCCATTTGCTGAACCGGCAGCGGTATCGGGTGGTCGAGTGGGCGGCCATGGAGTTTTTACGCCAGGCGATCCACCGAAGCCGACGTTGGCTTCGCCTTCGGGATTTACTGCTTTTAGTAGTCCGCACAGCCTGTATTGTGGCGTTTGGTTTGGCGCTGGCCCAGCCATATCGACTGGCCGCTCCGGCCGCCGCCGATCCCAATCAGCCCGTCCATGCAGTGTTTCTCGTGGATAACAGCCTCAGCATGGGTTACCAGCAGTTAGGCCGAACCCTCCTGGACGAGGCCAAAGATAAAATCTCCGAAGTGATCCAACAACTTCCGCCCGGAAGTGTGATTTCGATTGTGCCCTTGGCCGGGCATCGGCGGCTGTCCGGTCCAGAGCCAGCCTACCGCACTAAACAAGACGCCCTGGAAGCTCTGGAAACAATAGAAGTGGTGGATCGGCAGGCTACGGTGGTTCAGGCGATCGACCTGGCTCGGCAAGCTTGCACCCGAGTGGCCCAACCCACCTTGAAACAAATCCTTCTGATTACTGATTATCAAGCCCTGGGTTGGCGGGTGGGCTCTTTGGAGGAGGATTTGAAGCGGTTGCCCGGTACACTACAGGTGCTTCGGCTTGGGCCGGAAAACAGGGAAAACGCTTGGGTGGAAACCTTGGAGGTGTTAGATGGGGTGGCCGATGTCAAGGCACCTACTGTATTTTTGACCAGAATTCGGTATGTAGGCCAGGCGCCCCGGCATGATGTCCAGGTATCCCTTTTGGTAGAAGGCAGTTCGGTGGCTGTCCAGCGACTAAGCCTTCTACCGGGCCAAACCGCCGAAGTCCAATTTCCCCCCTATCGGTTCCAAAAACCCGTTGAACCCGGGCAGGTGGTTTTTGTGCCGGTGGAAGTGCAGATTTCGGCGGATCGGTTGCCTCTGGACGATCGGCGCTCGTTGGCCGTTCCAGTGGCTGCCGGGTTGCCCGTCGTCTTTGTCGATTCCATGGGCAAAGCCGAAGAACCACGCCTAGGTAGATATGGGGAGACGTATCGGCTCCGTCGGCTCCTTGCGCCCGGCGCAGTCCGAGGAACCGGCCAATCTCTGGGAACTGGCCCAGCTTCAGGTATCGGTCCCTCTGAAACTCGAACTGCTCAGCCCGAATTGATCGAAGTTCGCCATGTGGATCTTGGTCAGTTGGAGTCGGAAGGCCGACGCCTTTTGCAGGATGCCAGAGCCGTGGTTATGGCGGGCCTGCCAAGTCCCGGTTCCGCTGTGCCGCTGCTTCGGGAATATGTTCAGCAGGGCGGCACCTTGTTGATCGCTGCGGGCGGCCAGTTCGATCCCCAAGCGTGGAACCAGTCCGCTTGGCTGGATGGTTTGGGGATCTTGCCAGCGCCGTTAAAACCCCAACCGGTTGGCCGAACCCCCCAGGAAACTCTCGGTCGGCTGGATCCTTTCTTCCTGGATTTCTCTAGCCTGATAGGGGACTACTTCTTCATTGAACACGAACCAGAAGAAACCCTTAAAGAAATCTATAGCCGAGTCTTCTTCTTCAAAGCCGTTGCTGTGGACGACAGCGCCCAGGTCCGCCAGCAATTGCTCCAGAACTTAGCCAGGTACTGGGAGAAACACCAGGCAGAAGTTCAGCAAATTGCCCAGCAATTGGCCCAACTGCGGGCCAAACCCTCTCTTACTGAGGCGGATCGACAACGTCGGTTGGCTCTTCAAGAAAGGCTTGATCAACTCCAGCCTCATTGGCTCTTGTGGGCCGAAGCCGCCTTCGGCCCGCCGGTCGATCCCCTGCTGGGCGATCGGGTTGAACCGGCCCCTAGCGATACCGACACATCCCCTGGTCCCATCGGCCCCGGCAGCCGGTCCGGCTCTGTGTCTTCGGGTTCCCAGGCTGCCCCAGCCGCTCTGCCCGAACGAGTGCTCCAACAGATGGCCTTCAGCACCCTGGCCCGATATACAAAAGATCGGCTTCCGTTTTTGATTGAGCGTCCTCTTGGCCGGGGTCAGCTGCTGTTTGTCTCTTCCGGAGTATTCCGGGATTGGAATAATATGACTACCGAATATGCGGTGGTGGTGTTTGATCGCATCTTGCGGCGTGCCTTACAGCGCAGTATTGCTCGGCGGAATCTTAGCACCACAGAAAGTCTGGTCATTCCGGTACCAGCGGCCCAACGGTCGGCTAGCATTTTGCTAACAGATCCGGATGGGCAAACTGATACGTTGAGCGTGGAAGCCCTGGCAGCCGACCGCTATGGTATTCGGATTCCTCCGTTAGCTGTTCGGGGCGTTTGGCGATTGACGGCTGCACAGTCTGAGGATCTTCTAACTCCTTTGCCTGGTGGAACTGGTTCCAATGGAACTGGTTTCAAAGGTTCGACACCCGGCCTAGTTCGACTCCCGACCAGTTCTGTCCGGGCTGAAGGAAAACTCTGGGATACACCTCTTGCCGTCAATGGCCCGGCCGAAGAATCCGATCTGACGCCTATTTCCGACCAGCAGCTGCTGGAGCGAACAGGTTCTGTTCCGATTGTCCTCCGACAAGCCGAACAAACCATCTCCGTTACTGGGGCAGCCATCCTGCGGGAAGATTATTGGCGGTGGTTCCTCGCCGCTGTTTTAGTAGGTCTGGCAGTAGAAGCCATTGTGTTAGCTTGGCCAGTCGTCCGAGCTCCCACTGGGGGATAAGCTGGTCCGGCTGATTTTTGGTGGCCAGTTTAGGAAGGAGGGTAAAGATAGATAATACCTAGTTCCATCGAATTGTCTCTGGCTGGCATCTCCAGGAACAGGACCCTCGTCTTCCAGATTCAGGGACCATGAGTGTCTGGGAGGAATGTAGGATTTGATATCCGGGAGATACAGTGGGTAGTTGTTGGGCAAAGCGGGATTCCTGGGGGTTAAAGTTTCCTATTGTAACCCAATTGCCTCACAGAGGCTGTCCTGAAATTGAGAGTTGGGCGATTTGCCATGGGTTTTGGCCGACCGGCTTCTACCCTCGACACACCTTAAAAACAGGGATTTTCGTGATTCTGGGGCATTGAGGAAGGATCGCCCTTTCATCATAGAAAATGCTTTTTAGGACATCCTTACAGAATTTCAGCCGCCTCCGATAACTTGACCTCCTTGGATAAAGCGACTGTGCCAACCTGGGATGACCAATTGGGATAGCTAACTAACAGGTTCCAGTTTGGAAGACGGGGAGCAACTCATCGGATGAATCTTAGCAGTTTATTAGGCCGATTGCTCGGGCTAGAATCGCCGGAACAGATTGAGCGGGTTCGTTTGTCGCTGGCAGCCCCCTGGGCGGCAGAGGCAACGGGCTGGTTGGTGTTTGTCGGGGTGGGAGCGGTTTTGGTGGTGCTGCTTTTTTACACGAAGGCCCAGCCTGGCCGACGCCTCTTTCCCCGTTTACTGCTGGCCGGGTTTCGCTCGGTGGTTATCCTATTGCTGCTATTGATCTTAGCTGAGCCGGTGGCTACTTTCCAATTGACTAGCCGGATCCGCCCCCATTTGTGGCTTCTTTTCGACGGCACCGACAGCATGGCCATCCCGGATGTATGGCCCCAAGCAGAATGGGAGCGATTGACCAAGGCCATCGGCCTGCCGGGAACAGAACTCACTCCTTCAGTTGGTCCCTCCTCTGTCCATGGAGGATTCGATACGCTCGGAGCGGTTTCACATCCAAAAAAGGCTCTAGGTCCCTCCAGCCCACCTGTGCCACGCATTGCTTGGTTGAAAGCTTTTTTGCAAAAAGATCAAGGCCAACTGTTGGCTCAGTTGGGCAAACGTTTCCGGCTGAAAGCCTTTTTATTTGATCGATTGGAAGGAGTTCGTCCTCTGGAACTTGCCCCGGAGTTATCTTTCCGAGGCGTTGAGGGGGTGGATGCAGCCCATTTGGCCGGCCAACTGAGCACCCAAGGCCAACTGACGGCTATCGGCGCTGCGTTGGAGGACCTAGCACGTCGGCATCCCACTAGCCAATTGGCCGGTGTGATCATTTTCAGTGATTTTAACCAAAATGCCGGTCCCTCTGCCCTGCAGGCCGCACAGCGTCTAGGAGCCAAAGTCCATACCATCGGCATCGGGCCTGCCACAGCGGTCGATCTGGCCGTCGATCTCCAGGTCCCCCCACTGCTGAAAAAAGACGAAAAGACCACTCTGTTGGCTACGGTGCGTCAAGAGGGCCTAAGCGGCCAGACCGTTGCCGTGCAATTTACAGCCCAGTTGCTCGGCGGCGCAGGAGAGCCGAAGCCCGCCACCCCCATCGGCACTAAACAGCTGTTGCTAGAAAGTCCTGTGCAACTGGCAGAAGTT
>JANXAQ010000031.1 GCA_025062105.1 Thermoguttaceae bacterium | reverse complement strand
CGTTGGAAAAGGAAAATTGGCTACTACCTTTTCAGACAACCCCTTAGAGACTGTCGGTTTCCCAAATTTCCTTAGACTCCCAAAACCTCCTCTTTTACATGAGCTAAAAGGGGCCAGTCAGGCCAAAATCCATCAAAATCGGCATGAAACTACCAAATTCCAAATTCCAATTTCGGGACAGCCTCTAAATTCGACTGTTTCCATTTTTTCTTAACTTGCTTTGCTCCCAGGAACCATGGCGATTATGCCTTTTATCCATGCACTTTCCTAACTCCAATCATGCCAGGAAGTTAAAGGTTTCCTCTTTCAGCAGGAATCCCACAATGGCAAAAGTCAGGCTAAAATCGAGGTTTTCACCAGTTCTTGGGTTTTTGGGAGAACAAATCCTCATTTGAAACTCTTAACACTAAGCTATATCGCTTCCTGCACTTCGCCTCCGTTAAGGCAGATAGCTCACCCTCAGTCTTCCCCCCGAGGCATACCGCTCCGTCATAGGAATGCTCCTTCTTCGGGAGAATATGGCCTAGAATGCAATTTTAGGACAGCCCGAAGGGTTGACCGATCCGTTCCTTGCATGCTACTTTTCCTCGGCAGTCTGTTTAACTTCTTCAGGTTTAAGTTGTCGGATACGGATATTGCGTACCGCTCCAGTGGTACACCAAGAGGCAATTCCCAGCGGTCGGCAGGGATCGCACTCGGCGCGCGTAGAAAACTTGTATCCTTTCCGCGGTAAATCCACTACCAGATCACCGTCGATCCAAACTTGAATTCGAGCGTCGGTAACCCGAATGCGGAACTTATACCACTGGTTGTTTTTGAATTCTCGGAAAGCACTGGTAGGATTATCCGAGGCATCTCGCCAATCCACACAGGAGATTCCGATCACTGTGCCGCCCCAGCCGCCAGTTACAAACGATACATGACTATCGCCGACCGGAAAGGTAGTGGTGGCAAAAAAGTCAGATCCACTAATCCGTTTGCCTTCCAGTTCCAGCTCATAGTTGGTCGTAGGTACTTTGCCTTCATAGACAATGCCGGTCATAGTCTGGCCGGCATGAAGGATGATTTGGCCGTCTTTGACTTCCACTTTGCCTTCGCCGCCAAATTCAGGAGTTTTCCATCCTTTCAGCGTTTTGCCGTCGAAAAGCTCTTTCCAGGCGTAAGGGTCGTCGGCTTTGGGTTTGGATTGGGAGGGCTCCTTAGATTGGGCGGCTTCCTGAGACCCAGATGGGCTGGACTGAGCCGGTTGTGCTGAAGCTGGGCCAGCGGGTTGCTTTTCTGCCAGGCTGACGGAGCTGACCCCGGAAGGCAAAGATTTCTGGCACTCGCCTGCTTGAAGGATGCAACCCTCCAGAGCTACCCACCCCACCAACGTCCATACCGCTCCTAGCAGGGAGAAACCTCCAGCTTGTCTAACTTGGTTGGCTTCAAACAGAGCCCTGTTGCCAAATACGGTGTTCATGGCAATCTCCTCCTTTGGTTAACGAGGGGGTCAAGGGGAGTCTGGGACGCTTCTTCTCCCCTCCAGTGGCAATCTCATTTCCAGAGCTACCGGAAAGGCCAGTTTCGTCAGGATTGGCCTACATACGCTCGTCAATTTATCCACAACTTATCCACAATTTATCCACAACGTATCCATCCAAATGTTACTCAGGAGCCTTTCCCAAGCCTCTTATATGAATATGAAGACGATAGTCAGGCGCGGTGGGCCGAACCAACGATCTTACGCAGAAGCCTTTCCGAAGCCTCTTATAGCCCCTATTTTGTGCATCCCTGGAGAAAAGGTCTAGCCCCTGCAAGCCGAGAAAAAAGGATTGCCCTTTTTTGGAGCTGCCACGAAGACCTCTAGCCGATTTCCGGCAGCAGGAAAGGTTTTCGGTAGCTGGAGCGGCAGAGTGCGAAGGCTTCCGGGTCGGCCGGGATAGTCTGAGTCTCTGGATCAAACTCAATGGCTCGGCCCAGATGTCGAGCGATATTGATCAAATGGACCAAACCGCAAGAACGATGTCCCTCCAGGATATCTGGTGCTGCTGGAGGGATGTGGCGGGTCCGGACTGCCTGGAGGAATTGCTCAAATTCTTGCGAAGGGGCTTTGGCTGCTGGGCCGGGCTCCCGCCCCCGAGCGAACCAGGTTCGATATCCGAAGCAGTCCACCACCATTTGACCTTCGGTTCCGTAGAAGGTAACCGCTTCGGTCGGACGCCAACAGGCCGAGGCCTTGGCCGGCCGAGGCGGAGCAGGCCAAAGTTCCACCAGGATGGTTTTCCGGCCAGGGAATTCCACCTGCCAGAGTTCGGGGCCTACTACCGAAGAAGCGATCTTGCCGTTCGGAAGATTTTGCCCAGGCCGAATCCGTTGGGGCCAACTCACCCCTAGTCCCCATCGGGCCAAATCCAGTAGATGGAAAGAGTGGTTCGCTAACGGGCCGTTGCCATATTCAGGCCACCAGCGCCAATGCCGGTGAAACCGAGCTCGGTTAAACGGCCGGACAGGTGCCGGTCCCAGCCAAAGATCATACGCCACACCTGGCGGCGTCGGTTCATCTGGCCCTGGCGTCGGAGCCGGTCCGGGAGCTACCGCTCGAATCCGGGCGACTTCTACCTGGCCGATCAGCCCTCCCTGCAAGTAGCTAATTGCTTGTTGGACGGCCGGGGAACTGCGGGCCTGTGTACCATGGAAACAAATTCCACGGTATTTCTGGACAGCTCGGACCAGTTGTGCCCCCTCCCATAAATTATGGGAACATAATTTCTCTACATAAACATGTTTTCCTGCCTGGAGGGCTGTCAGCGTAATCAAGGCATGGGTATGGTTGCACGTCGCCACGGAGACCGCATCAATGGTCCCATCGTCCAGAAGGCGGCGATAATCAACTTCTAGCCGAACATCCCGGCCAGTGTAGGCCCGAAACTGCTGGGCCTGCCGTGCTAGCACCGTCTGGTCCACATCGCACAGGGCTACCACTACAGCTCCAGGGACCGATTCCCAACCTTGCCAATGTTGGCTGCCCCGCTGGCCCAGCCCGATGCAGGCCACCCGAATTTGCTCGTTCGGACTGACCCGGCGCCGTAGCCAAACTCCAAAAGGCTGGATCGCCACAGCTGCGGCTGGCAAAACTTCTGGCCACTGTAGCGTACCGACAGCCAAAGCAGCCCCTGCCGTCTGCTTCAAAAACTCCCGTCTACTCCGGTTGGAATCCGAATACCAAACCATCACAGCAAGACTTTGCTATGGAGCTTTGGATAATAATTCCTGCCTCTGCCCCAAAAAAGCCGAGAAAGGCCGATATGTGCTGCCCAGCAGAGTTTATGGGGAATTCAGACCTCATTAGGCTCTGTGGAAAGGTTATCCGTAGCCTGGGGAGGTTTTGCCCATGCTGGTCGATTTGGGCCCCTTTTGGTTTTTGGTGGGTTTATGCCTTCAACCGGAAACCTTTTCAACAGAGCCACCTCATTACCAACAATATTGGACGCCACAGGCTTTTTTGGCCCTAAGCAACACTTCGGCGGCTTTAGCCCGGGCTTTTTTGGCACCGTCAGCAAGGATTTTGAGGACCAGTTCAGGTTTTTGTTCCAGTTCGGCTCGGCGGCGCCGGGCCTCGGCAAAATAGTCGATGGCTAAATCCGCCAGAGCTGTTTTGACCTCCCCATAGCCGAACCCCCCTTGCCGATACCGAGCTGCCATAGCCTCCCGCTGCGCCGGGCTGGCAAAAAGCGAATAGAGCTGGAACAAGTGATCCGTTTCCGGATCCTTTGGCTCATGGATGGGCCGACTGTCGGTAACAATACGCATGATCTTTTTACGCAAAATCTCCGGCTCTTCAAAAATGTCTAGAGTATTATTATAACTTTTCGACATCTTCTCCCCATCCGTGCCAGGCACCCTGGCCGCCCCTTCGATAATCTTCGCCCGAGGCAAAACAAACGTCTCCCCAAACTTAGCGTTAAAACTGCCAGCCAAATCCCGACACACCTCAATATGCTGTAACTGATCCTCGCCCACCGGCACTGTGTCCGAATCGTAGGCCAAAATGTCAGCCGCCATTAACACCGGATATGCAAAAAGCCCCGCATCCGCCGGCAGTCCCCTGGCCTTCTTGTCCTTGTAGGCATGGCACCGCTCCAAAAGCCCCATCGGTGTTACTGTCATCAATAGCCAGGTCAACTCACATACCTCCGGCACATCCGACTGCACAAAAAGCGTAGCCTTTTGCGGATCCAGTCCCAAGGCCAATAAATCAATGGCCGCATCCAGCGTGTTCTTCTGCAGTTGCTCTCGGTCCCGAATCGTCGTTAGAGCATGCAAATTAGCAATAAAATAAAAAGCCTCGTCGGCCACCTCCTGCAGCTCTATATACTGCCGGATCGCACCAAAATAGTTGCCCCAATGAAACCGGCCGGTCGGTTGAATGCCTGATAAAACTCGCATAGTCCCGATAAAACCTTCTAAAAAGGGCCAAACTTCTCGAAGATACCCTCTACTAGAATAAAACAACCTCTAAATTGAGGACAGAATTAGGATAAGACTTTCCCCTCAGGCC
>JANXAQ010000017.1 GCA_025062105.1 Thermoguttaceae bacterium | reverse complement strand
CATCGAGCACCAAAAATCTTGGTTCTAGCACTAAGGCTCTTGCCAAGCCGATCCGTTGCCGTTGGCCTCCGGAAAACTCATGCGGATACCGGTTCATGGCCGACGGGTCTAGGCCGACTGCTTCGAGCATTTGCCGAACTTTTTCCCGCCGTTGTTGCTTAGTGCCAAGCTGATGGATTATCAGCCCTTCTTCGATAATGGCCTGTACAGTCATCCGGGGATTAAGGGAGCTAAACGGGTCTTGAAAGATTATCTGCATATGACGGCGAAGCGTCCGCAGGGTTTCACCTCGAACTTTGGTGACATCTTGGCCGTCGAAAATGATTTGTCCTGCGGTTGGCTCCAAGAGCCGAACGACCGTTCGCCCAAGCGTTGTCTTCCCGCAGCCAGATTCGCCAACCAATCCGAGCGTCTGGCCCGGCCAAATATCGAAACTGACATCCTCTACCGCCCGCACATAGCCAGTAATTCGTGAAAAAAGGCCGCGCCGCACAGGGAAAAATTTCCTTAGCCCTTCGATCCGAACCAGGGGCGGCCGGTTCGGGCTTTGGTCGGCTGAGCCGGGCTGTCCAAACCTACTGGGATGCGTACTTGGTAGCATAGAAGCCATAACAGTGCCTATGGTCGTCTGTGCCTATTTGCCTGGGGATGCTCCGGGGGCAAGGGAGCTACGAGTCGATTCTGCAGTGGGGCCGGCCAATTCCAATTGTCCGGCAAAATGGCAGCGAGCCCAGTGTCTGGTTTGGATCTGGCGGAGTTCTGGCTCTTGCGTTCTGCAGATCGGCTGGCAAAACGGACAGCGGGGATGGAACTTGCAGCCGGGTGGAAACTGCTTCGGATCCGGCACCGATCCGGGAATGTTTGTCAGGGGTTTATCTTTCGGGGCGCCTAAGGCCGGCCGAGAACCAAAGAGCATATAGGTGTACGGATGCATTGGCTGCCGGAAGACCGGCTCAATCGGGCCGTATTCCACAATCTTCGACGCATACATGACGGCCACTTCATCGGCCATCTCCGCCACGATACCCAAATCGTGGGTAATCAACAGAATAGCCAACTGCTGCTGCGTCTGCAGATTGCGTAGCAAATCCAAAATCTGCGCCTGAATCGTTACATCCAGGGCGGTGGTTGGTTCGTCGGCAATCAATAGCTTCGGATTACAAGAAAGGGCCATGGCGATCATCGCACGCTGACGCATGCCACCGGAAAACTGGTGAGGATACTCCCCGAGCCGACGTTCCGGCTCCGGAATGCCCACCTGCCGAAGCATCTGAATAGCCAATTCCTTGGCCTCCGTAGGCGGCAGGCCCCGATGCAGCCGAATGGCCTCCATAATCTGATTGCCGATGGTAAAGACCGGGTTGAGCGAAGTCATCGGCTCCTGAAAGATCATGGCAATCTGTCCGCCCCGGATCCGACGCATCTGGGCCTCCGGAAGTTGCAAAAGGTCCTGGGTTTTCCCATCGGCGGAAAATAGAATCCTGCCCCCGGCGATCCGACCGGGTCGAGCTACCAGTCGCATGATCGACAAAGCGGTTACCGATTTCCCACAGCCGGATTCCCCCACCAACCCCAACGTCTTCCCCTCGGCAATGCTGAAACTGACATCATCGACGGCCCGAACCAGGCCTTCGTCGGTGTCGAAATAGGTCTTAAGATTTTGCACTTCTAATAAAGCCATGGATCGCTCAAGAATCCTCCAACCATATTCTTGCGAGCAACCGTTCCTTCCCTTCGGAGCCACTGCCGTATATAGACTGTTGCCCAGGGGATGACTGTAGGCTTTGCTGGTTCTTATCCGACGCGACTTTTGCTAGTGTGGTTTCATTAGCTTAACTTTTGCCATTTTTGGCTTGTGAACGAACGGGGAAATTTCTAACTCCTTGGCATTACTGGACTTAGGAAATTGTGTGAACAAAAAGGAGGCTTACCGTAACTCCTGGAATCCAAATAAGTTAGGAAAAATGGCAAAAGTCGAGATTAGGGTGTTCTACCTTTTGAGGGTTAGGAAATTTCCACACAAAGAACACCGGAAACTTAACTCTTTGAAATAAAAGGAGTTACAAAAATCTCAAACGTGGCGTTCCTACGGCCTCCCAGCCCACCCCATCCGGAGTCGTCTCGCTGTTATACACAAGTTAAAGTTCAGACGCTCGGCCATCACTTTAGGCAAAGCAGGAAAAACTCGTTGAACAACACAGAATGGATCAAATATAGATAAATCTTTTTCTGAAACTAAAGATGTGCTGATTTTCTAAATGATTTTTCCCAAATTGTCCAATGTATCCAAAGTAACCTTTGGCTTATTTTGAAAGGTTGATTTATCCCCCGGATTGGGGCAATCGTTTGCTGCTGCTGTGAGGGTGAATCCATCCCAAAGATGTGTATAACAGCGAGCCGAAGACGTAAGCTGATGGGCCTTCCCAGGGAGGCATCCAATTTTTACAATACCCCCAGATCGAAAGGCGAGGATTTCGAGCGGTTGGCGATGCTTGGTCCTAATAGGTCCATTTTGGAAACAGCGTTAACTTCGACTTTTGCCATTTTTCTTAACTGCTTTTGTCTCCAGGAGTTACGACGAAATCTTTTTTTGGCACCCTAATTTCCTAACTCCAATAGTTACAAGCAGTTAGAACATTGGTCTTCCAGCAGGAAGCCAAAACTGGCAAAAGTCGAGTTAACAGGGGGGGCGGTCGAAAGACCCGCCGCTGGCCAAACCGTTCCAATATAACATAACAAACCATTCCAATATAACATAAAGGGTAACAGTTCAGCCGAATGGAGTAAGCCTCTCCCATTTTGGCTGGCTGTTAAGAGAGGTAGGCTAAGGGGAAAGACCCACTGAGGACGGGGGCCAGCCCAGAAGGCAGACAGGACAAGTTCCGCCATTTGAATATGTTCTGGCCTCCGTCTTCAGCCTTCTGTGGTCGGTGTCAAAGGCCTCCGTAGCCGGTTTCGCCCTCGGCTCACCCAGCCTCCCGACGTCCGGCAGAGGCCATTCCACTACTCGGCTGTTGAACTATTACCATAAAGGATAGCAACTTCCGCCGAAATCCTACAGATTATCTATTGTACCGGGAAAGGTTTCGATGACCAACACCATCCTTCAAGATCCGAATTTAGCCAGCTCGGCGGAGCCGACACTTCTGGGCCATCCGCCGGGGCTTTTTACACTGTTTTTTGCGGAAATGTGGGAGCGGTTCTCCTTTTATGGAATGCGTGCCCTTTTGACTTTCTATATGATCAAGGGGTTCCTCCAATATAAAGACAATGAGGCTTATGCTGTCTATGGAGCTTATACGGCGTTGGTTTATACGGCTCCTTTGCTAGGTGGGATCTTGGCTGACCAATTGCTAGGGCCTCGGCGGGCAGTCATTCTGGGTGGGCTTTTAATGGCGGCCGGACATCTGCTAATGACAGTGGAACATACGATAGCCTTTTTTACCGCTCTGGCCCTTTTGATTTGCGGCAACGGATTCTTTAAGCCCAATATTTCCACCATGGTCGGCAGCCTCTACGGAGCTCAGGCGGGCAAAAAAGATGCCGGCTTTACCATTTTTTATATGGGCATCAATCTAGGGGCGGCCATGGCACCGATTGTTTGCGGCTATGTGGGTGAAACGTACGGCTGGCACTATGGGTTTGGATTGGCCACGGCCGGCATGCTCATTGGGGTGGCCATTTTTGCTGCTCCGAATCGGCTCACCCAGATTTTGATCCTCATCGGCGGACTGGGCACAGCAGCGGCTATGCCCTGGTTGCAGGACAGCCTTTTGCAGTTAGGGGTTCGACTATTTTTGTCGGCTTCGCTTTTACTATCGGCCGGCGTGGCGGTGGTAGCTTTAGGCCGCGGTGGATTGCCTAAACAGGCCGGTGCGCCTCCGGCTGATCCCCCCTTGAGCCGAATGTTGGGAGGCCAGACGGCCGCCTATTTGGCCCTGTATGCCGGCCTGGCATTGGCTATTCCGTTGGCTGCCTGGGCGGTGCAGCGGAGTCAGATAGCTGGTTGGACGTTGGCGGTGGCCACGGCGGCAGCCTTGCTGTATATCCTGGCCGAGGCCGCCTTCCGCTCCAGCGCCACCGAGCGCCGTCATATCGCAGTACTCCTTGTCCTGATGTGCTTTTCCTTTCTTTTCTGGGCCTTTTTCGAGCAAGCAGGTAGCTCATTAAACAATTTTACCGATAGAAATGTCGATCGGGTCTTTGAAAGCCGTCGGATTCAGCCGGAAGAAGTTGGCCAAATTCTTCGGTTTCGCGTCTTGGCTCGGACCACAGATCCGTCGCTAGCCCAGTTGCCGCTTCTATCGCAGGAACAGCTCGGCTTCCGATTCCAAGACCGAGCATTTACCATCAGCGATCTGGCACGCCTCCGCGATGAGGCCATGAAAAACCCCAACAACCGTCAAACCCAAGTGCTCGAGTGGCCAATCACCCAGGAACATATCGGCATGGGCATTGCTGAGTCAGAAATCCCGGCTTCGGAATTCCAGGCGGTCAACCCGATCTTTATCTTGCTTTTTGGCTTACCATTTAGTGCTCTGTGGGCTTTTTTAAACGCCCGTGGCTTGGAGCCAAGCACACCGGTCAAGTTCGCCCTTGGGCTAGTGCAGTTGGGGCTGGGATTCGGCCTGCTTTGGTACGGCGCCCAACAGGCCGACAGCCGAGGCATGGTGAGCCTGGCCTGGTTGATCCTAGGTTATCTGCTGCACACGACCGGTGAACTGTGTCTATCGCCGGTAGGACTTTCTCTGGTAACAAAACTTTCTCCTGCTCGAATCGTTAGCACCATGATGGGCGCTTGGTTTTTGGCAACAGCCATTTCGCAATATGTGGCTGGTCTGATCGCCGCCCTGACCGGGGTAGGCCAGCCCGAAAGCCCCGAAGGCCCAGCGGCTACTATCCCGCCCCCTATAGAAACTCTAGATCTCTATGCCGACGTGTTCGGCCAAATCGCCTTGTGGGCCATCGGCGCCGGAGCTCTCTGCTGGCTCCTTGCCCCCCTGCTTACCCGCTGGATGGAAGACGACCGGCAAAATCTCTGAGTAGTTGCTCGGTTATCCGTTCGGTTTGCTAGAATTGATCAGGAAGCATCAAGTCACTATAACTCTCCCAGCAAGGGATCCGATGATGATATTTCCACTGGGTATGGAATCTTCCTGAGAGGTTCTCCTGAAAACCATCCCCCACAATGAAAAGGAACCTTTCCAAAATCCTGAACATATAGTGAACTTAATGAACTTTTAATTCTTCGGCCCTGCTATTCCCCCGACCGAATACTTACTATCTATTGGAAGCTCGCAATGCTAGCAACCCTATATGTTGGGTTAGGGGAGGACAAACTGAAAAGGTATAAAAGGAACCTCTGCAAAATCCTGAACATATAATGAACTTCGTGAACATTTAATTCTCTAGCCGTTCAATTACCCTCCCTGGCCAGCTACTATCTATTGGGTGCTTGCAATGCTAGCAGCTCTATATGTTGTGTTAAAGGGAGAATAGCCAAAATGGTATCAAAATATCCCCTT
>JANXAQ010000326.1 GCA_025062105.1 Thermoguttaceae bacterium | reverse complement strand
CTTTGCGCAAACTCCATCACAAATTAAAGAGGGTCTTCCGCAGAAAGCGGGAAAATGCGATATCTGCCGGACCGGGAAGTTTGTTTGGTACTTCAAACCTCCCATAGGCGGGCAATCCGGTGGCGTGGGGCTGGAGTATTCAACCAATGAAGCTTGCTGCAGGATTGCTTGACAGCCCCTGGTGGGCAGAATGGGACGGATATGTTGTGGGTACCCCCTTCTGGTTGGCTACTGCGCCGTTGGAAGGGCTCAACCCTCTGGAAAGTTGGAGGGGGGATTTGGCCATCTGGACGGCGGTGGTCTTTTTGGTATTACTGGTGATTTTATGGAAGTATGCCTGGGGGCCGATTGTGCGGGCCTTACAAAGCCGGGAACAGGCCATTGCCGACCAAATCGCCCAAGCCCAGCGCCAGCAACAGCAGGCACAGGCACTTTTGGCCGAATATCAACAAAAATTGGCCCAAAGCCAGCAAGAAATCCACCAGATGCTGGAAGAGGCCCGACGTCAGGCAGAGCAAATCAGCCGTCAAATCCTCCAACAGGCCCATCAGCAGGCTGAAGCCGACCGACTAAAAATGCTCCAAGATATCCAACGTGCCAAACAGCAAGCCTTTCGAGAGCTTTCCACCCAGGCAGTCGGTTTAGTTGTCCAATTGGCCAGCAAAATCCTCCAAACTGAGCTCCGGCCCGAAAGCCATCGGCAGCTTATCCAACAGGCCCTGACCCAGTGGGAAGCAATCCCGCCCAACGGCGGTCTGTTTTCCCCGTTGCCGGGGCCTTCGGCATCCCTACCCTCCAGTGGTCCGAAGTCTTTGCAGCCGAGCAAGGGTGATTCCCTCTCCCGACAGAAGGAGTCTCGGGGATGAGCCAATTCGAGTGCCTTCCGGAACCATTACGGCAGGCTACCAGTTGGCAGCAGGAGGTAACCGTCGAACATATTGCCGATGTCTATGCGCAGGCGATTCTGGCAGCTGCCGACGGTGAAGGTCTGGCCCAGACGGTACTCGAAGAGTTCGACTCGCTGGTCGAAGATCTATTAGACCGATGTCCATTATGGGAGGAGGTGCTTAGCTCACCCCGGATCCCACCGGAAGAAAAAATCGCCATGTTGGAGCGGATCTTCCATGCTCGGGCAAGCCGGGTGTTTCTGGAATCTTTAAAAACCCTGGCTCGCCGGGGCCGACTGGATCTGCTCCGGCCTATTCAGAAACGACTTCGGCACCTTTGGCAACAACGCCAGCATCAAATCCAAGTGCAGGTTTATTCGGCCGTGCCATTGGAGCCGGCAGAATTAGAGCAAATCCGCCTAGCTCTCCGAAAGAAGTTGGCTGCTGAACCCATTCTGGTCCCTCAGGTGGACCCCCAATTGATCGGCGGCTTAGTGTTCCGGATCGGCGACGTCATCTATGATGCCTCCATTGCCCACCAATTGGACTGGCTCCGCCACCGAATCCTCAAGCAAATGGAACAAAAGGTTTCTTCGCCTCAGGAGCCGCCTTCTTCAGCTAAATCCTTCTAACCATGGCCGGTCTTTTTGTAGGTTTGAAGCACTCCTATGGGGCCGGAAAGTGGTGTGCAGCTCACAGAGCTAACAAAGGCGATTCTTTCTAGAGGTTTCAGGCACGACGGATTGGAACGCCAACACATCCGTGGAAGTACTAACCATAACTATTCTTCCTAGGATTTGAGGCTAAGCGATGCGATTCAAACCGGATGAAATTCTTTCCGTAATTCAGCAGGAGATTGAGCAGTATCGGACGCAGATTGACGTCCGTCATGTGGGCCGGGTCTTAGAGGTCGGCGACGGGATAGCTCGCGTGTATGGCCTAGCAGATGTGATGGCCGGGGAAATGGTTCGGTTTGCGAACGGTGTGTACGGACTGGCCTTCAACCTGGAAGAGAATTCGGTGGGGGTAATCATCCTAGGCGATTATCTTTCGATTCGGGCAGGCGATGAAGTGGAGGGGACCGGACAATTGCTCAGTGTTCCGGTGGGCGAGGCAGTGCTGGGTCGAGTGATCGATCCGCTGGGCAAACCACTGGACGGTAAAGGTCCCCTGGAGTGCACGGAGCGTCGGCCCATCGAACGCATTGCCCATGGCGTGGCCCAACGTCAGCCGGTCAAAGAGCCGCTGCAAACCGGCATCAAAGCCATCGATGCCATGATCCCCATCGGCCGAGGTCAAAGGGAACTCATCATCGGCGACCGGAAAACCGGCAAAACCGCTATCTGCATCGATACCATCCTCAACCAAAAGGGAACCGATGTGAAATGCTTCTATGTGGCCATCGGCCAGAAGGAATCGACAGTAGCGGGCATCATCGATGTGCTTCAGCGGTATGGGGCTATGGAATATACGACGGTCATAGTGGCTGGGGTGAGCGATCCGGCCGCCTTGGAGTACATTGCCCCATATGCCGGCTGTACCATGGCCGAATATTTTATGGAACGGGGCGAACATGCCCTGATCATCTACGACGATTTGAGCCGACATGCGCAAGCGTATCGGCAACTGTCGCTTCTGATGCGTCGGCCGCCTGGCCGGGAGGCGTATCCGGGAGACATTTTCTACACCCACAGTCGGCTTCTGGAGAGGGCTGCTAAACTAAGCGACCAGCTGGGGGGCGGCTCGCTAACGGCCCTTCCTATCGTCGAAACTCTAGAGGGAGAAATCTCCGCTTACATCCCAACTAATGTGATTTCGATTACTGATGGGCAAATTTATCTACAACCGGACCTTTTCTTCGCCGGCCAACGTCCTGCGATCAACGTCGGCATTTCGGTCTCCCGTGTGGGAGGCCATGCACAGATTCCGGCTATGAAGAAGGTGGCTGCTGGTCTGCGCCTGCAACTGGCCGCCTACCGAGAACTGGAAGCCTTTGCGCAATTAGGCACCGAACTAGACCCGGCCACCCAGGCCCGCCTGGATCGAGGCGCCCGGATGATCGAACTGCTCAAACAGCCCCAATACCAGCCCATGCATGTTACAGATCAAGTGATCAGTATCTATGCAGGTACCCGCGGCTATCTCGACCCCATCCCCGTAGAGGAGGTCTCCGCCTGGGAACAGGCCATGCTCGATTATGTCCATCGCCATGCTTCGGGACTCTGGGAACAGATTACCCAAACCAAAGATATCCAATTGGACGCCCAAGGCCGATGTCCAGAACTGGACGCCGTCCTGGACCGCTTCCAACAGGAGTACTTCCGGCAAAAACAAGTCGACCAAAATCCAACCGTTTTGGTCTAAGCTGGAGTTATGCCATTTTTTCTAACTACCGCTGTTTCCCGCAGTTACTACGAAACTGCCTTTTGTGTACATAATTTCTCAATTCCAACAGGGGCAAGCACTCCGGGATTTTCCTTGTAGGGAAAAGCCGAAAATGGCAAAACTCCGGTTGCCAAAGCTCCATAATCGGCTGCCACCGGCTTTTTCCTATCCAAAAGGATAGATAACCCGATGGTTCGAGCCAGAAAGTTAGAAAAGCGTCAAAAAGCGATCCGAAATATTCAAAAGATTACACGGACGATGGAACTGATCGCCACAGCCCGGTTTAAAAAAGCATGGGACCGGGTGCAGGCGACCATGGCCTATTCCGAAGGTCTTTTCCGGATCATTCAGGATCTAGCAAAACTAGGCCTGTGCCGTTCGCAGCCTCTCTGGGAGCCGAAACCAAACCCCAAGCGGGTATTCCTGTTAGTGCTGGGATCGAACCGAGGCCTGTGCGGCGGATACAACGCCGGTATTGTGCGTCAGACTATGGATCGTCTTGGGGAACTTCAGGCACAAGACCGCCAGCCGGTGGTGGAAGTGTCGGGCAAACGGGTCGGTTCGGCCCTCCGGTTTCGGCATGTGCCGATCCAAGCCCTTCATACCCATTTGGCCGATCGACCCAAATGGCAAGAGGTGGAACTGTTGGCCCAGCAATATCTTGAACAGTTTCAGAAAGGTCATTGGGATTGCCTGGAGGTGCTTTATACTAGTTCTGAAACCGTAGCTCGACATCGGATAAAAACGGACCTCCTTTTGCCTATACCTAAACCGGAAGCCAGCACGTCGGAGGTTTTTCCCCCAGACCCAAGAGGCTTGGATCTTTATCCGTCGGCCGAAGATATTTTATCGACGCTGCTTCCTCGGTTTTTCAAGGTACGATTGTTTTTGTGTTTTTTGCAGGCGGCATTAAGTGAACAAATTGCTCGTATGTTTGCGATGAAAACCGCCACCGAGAATACCGAAAAGATGCTTCATCGGTTAGCACTGGCTCACCATCGAGCCCGTCAGACCCAGATTACTTCCGAAATCCTAGAACTGCTTTCTGGTGCCGAGGCCTTACAACCTCACAAGTAACTGCCAAAGGGCCTTTAGTACCAGGTAGCCTCTTGGCGATTTTGTCGCTTTTTTATTACTCAACTTTTTTCATTTTTGTAACTTTTTATTTCTTCGACTTTTACCCATTTTCCCTAATTTGTTTTGTCTCCTGGAGTTACGGCGAACGCTCCTTTTGTTCACTGAGTTTGCTAAGTCCAAAAATTCCAAGCTGTCAGAGCTTTCCTTTTTCGGCCGGAGGCCCAAAATGGCAAACGTGGAGCGGTAAGTGCCTCTTTGGTTTCAGAGGGTTTCATTTTGTTAGAGGCCCTTACCTGATCCAAAAGAGCTACCTTATCAAAAATCGGGACAATTCGAATGCCAGACAGTTCAAGATACGACTAGGGGAAAGGAACCGGAATGAGCCATCCGACGATCAAACCACCCTTGGAAACAAAAGCCCAAAGGACCGACAAGAACATGGGGCGAATCATCCAGGTCTTCGGTGCGACGTTCGACGCCCAGTTTGCCGAGGATCGGATGCCAGCGATTTACCACGCTATTCGCGTCCAAGGGGAGGTTAAAGGCCTCCGGATTAACTTGACCGGAGAGGTGCAACAACATTTGGGCGGAGGCCGAGTACGGTGTGTGGCCCTGGGCCCTACCGAAGGGTTGGTCCGAGGCATGCCCTGTGAAGACACCGGTGGCCCGGTGACCGTCCCGGTCGGCAAGGGGGTGCTAGGCCGAGTGTTTAACCTGTTGGGTGAGCCGATCGACGGCCGCGGACCAGTCCATGCGGAACAGCGCTGGCCCATCCATCGGCCCCCCCCACCAGTAACTGAATTATCTACGAAAAACGAAATCTTCGAGACCGGTATTAAAGTCATCGACCTGTTGACTCCGTTTGTCCGAGGCGGAAAGGCAGGACTGTTTGGTGGGGCCGGATTGGGCAAGACGGTAATCCTGACGGAACTAATTGCCCGGATAGCCTCCCGGCATGGCGGCTACAGTGTGTTTGCTGGGGTGGGCGAACGCACCCGGGAAGGCAACGACCTTTGGTTAGAAATGCAGCGAGCCGAAATAGGTCAAACCGGCAAAAAGGTGATCGAACACACCTGCATGGTGTTTGGCCAGATGAACGAGCCGCCGGGGGCCCGATTGCGCGTGGGGCTATCGGCACTGACGATTGCCGAGTATTTCCGGGATGTTCTCGGCGTTGATGTTCTTTTATTTATCGACAATATCTTTCGCTTCTCTCAGGCCGGAAGCGAAGTATCAGCCCTTTTGGGCCGAATGCCTTCGGCCGTCGGCTACCAACCGACACTGACTACCGAAATGGGCGAACTGCAGGAACGGATTGCTTCCACCCATCGGGGGGCCATCACCTCGGTCCAAGCCGTGTATGTGCCGGCCGACGATCCGACCGACCCGGCTCCGGCCGCCGCCTTCGGCCAACTGGATGCCTTCATCTACCTGGAACGCTCCATTTCGGAAAAGGGCATTTACCCGGCCATTGACCCCCTGGCTTCCCATAGCCGAATGCTCGATCCGCAGTATGTCGGCTGGCGCCATTATCGGATTGCCCGCCAGGTGCAACGGATCCTCCAGCGGTATCGGGAACTGCAGGACATTATTGCCATCCTCGGCGTGGAAGAACTCAGTGAAGAGGATAAAATCATCGTGCACCGGGCCCGTCGGATCGAACGCTTCTTGTCGCAACCGTTCCTAGTGGCCGAGGCCTTCACCGGCAAACCCGGCGAATTTACACCCCTGGAAGACACTCTGCGCAGCTTTGAGGAATTAGTCGAAGGCCGATGGGATCACCTGCCTGAAGAAGCTTTTATGTATGTTGGCAGCATCGAACAGGCCGCCGCTCAAGCAGAAAAAATTCAGGTCAAACGGTAGCGAAAGCTCTCTTCGGCTCGCCTCTTTGCCAAGCTAGCAATGCCCTCTTATCCCCTTTTCTTTCCCCGGCTAAAGCAAGAGGCTCACATTTGGGGGGCAGAAAGGTTTTTGGAATCTTTGCATCATCTTGAACATGTAGTGTTTAGGGACTTTTGATTCGGTAGGCTTTTGCTACACCCCTCAAACACTGATTTTATGGAGGCTGCTACCCAGTGCTAGCAACTTAATATATTGGGAGTCAGAGGGGCGGGTGCCAGAATGGTATAAAAATATCCTCCTTGAATTATGCAGAGGTTCCGGTAGTTACAAAAACAGCGAAACTGCAGGTAACTATTCAAGTCAGGACATGCGATGGGAGAGGATGGATTTGTCGTAATCAGAGAAAATAAAGGCAGTCAGGAAAAAGGAAAAGTCGTGCTTAGAATCGTAGGCTAAACTGCGTGTAGAAGAAGTCGGCGTCGTCTTGATGCGGACTTGGGCTGGGATTGCTGCGGAAAAACTCGCCGGCAAAGAATCGGCTGTAGCCGAAGCGAAGCTCTGCTCGGGGCCGAATCGCCCATTGCAAAACTACGTCCAGTTCCTGGCCGTAGTCGCCGCTGCCGCCTGGGGTAGCTACTAGCGGTCTCATATCCACTCCATAAGGTACGTCCAACGGATGTTGCCGATGGAAGATGTGCCAGGCAACTTGCACGGTCCAATCCCGATGCGGATGGACCAACAACTGGAAGTTCCAATCTTCAATATTGCGGCGGCCAAACAGGTCCATGTAACCAAGATACTGATGGCTGTCGGGAAACAGATGATGGAAGCCGTTGCCCTGGATCGGATCGCCGGATGCCCAGTCGTAATACATCCAGAAGACCGGTTTGCCCGGCAGGCACGAGAAGCGTCGGCCAACGCCAATGGTGTACATGCCAGCCGTATGATCGACCGCTCCATAGCTTCCAAACTGAATGGCCGCTTCCAGCTCGCCCAACCAGCCGTTGTACTCCTGATGACTCCGAAAACCAAAGGTGTGGAAATCAAAGTCCGGTACTCCGTCCTCTTCGACCAGCCGCAAATAATACCCCTCCACCACTGCCTGCTGGCCTAGCCGACGCACCAAATAAAGCCCCATAAACTGTTGGCTGGCATCAGGGCTATCAAAAGCCTCAGGATTCGGATAGATCGGTCGTACCCAGAAGGCATCTACCGTCCAGAAGGCTCCTTGCCAGAAGAGTTTATAGCCTTCGAAGGTCCGGCGGGTATTGGCCCAGTCCAGGGGGCTGACCAATCGGCCTGCACCATACAGGAGTTCCTGTCGGCCAAGCCGGGCCACGAACCCGTCGCTCCGAAAACCTAAAATCGGCACATCCATAAAAAGGTTTTGCAGTTCGGTGCGGTCTTCTTCAAGCTGGCGAGGCTGGTAGGTTTCGTTGGTGCTCAGGGCGTCGTTCATTTCGGCATAGACGCGGGCCAGTTCTCCCAGTTCCAGGTTGGCATAAAGACGGGTTCGATGAAGCAGAAAGTCGTCATCCAGGCCGGTAAGCCCTTGGCCACGGTGATTCCGCTCACTATGATGGCGCAGTCGATACTCGCCGCCCACATCCAGAGTAGCCCAGGGCGTAAGGGAGAATCGTTTCAGGGAATCGCCCAAAAAAGTCTCCCCTGGGCAAAGACAATCCAAGTAGTCGAACCGGTTGTCATAAAAAAGCGTTTGATGAGCCTGCCGAGCCGCCTGTTCCACAGCCGTAGATTGTTTACAAGTACCCCCTGGCTGGCAGTCGGCTAGAGATTCTGGCCGCATCAAGATCTTCTCCGACAGGCAGTCCAGCTCAGGAGGAGCTGACGGCTCTGAAACCGGCGGGTAAGAAGGTTTGCCAAGAAGAGAGTTCTCGTTTCCTTGCGGCTTAGGGCTTGAAGAATTCCCCTGGGGCGAAGAAACCTCCGAAAGGGTATCGGTGGGTTGTCCCAGCGGCCGAGCCAACTCTTCATTGGGCCGGAATCCGGAAGGGTAGCTAGCTTCGGTCGGTTGTCTGAGCGGCTCGGCAAGCTCTTCATTCACCGGTGGGGGGTCTTGTTGCTTTGCTTGTTCTGAATGGGATGGATTTGGTGGTTCGGAATGATCGAGAGCCCGAAGGTGCCATTGGTTCCCCGTAATATGAACCGGGACTTTAGAGACTGGGTTGGCTGGCTCGGGCTGCAAGGGCAGGTCCGCCACAGGGGCTTCTGGAGGATCGGATGCTTGGGGAGCCAGAGGTGCTTTCTCAGGCACATCCTGTGATGGTTGCTCTGGAAAAGCCAACCCAACGTTCTGTTCCGCCTTTGCCTGGGACAGCTCAGCCATAGGCAGCAATCCCGGAGGCTCGGGGGGAGAGACAGATGGTGCCTGGCTAGAATTCTCAGGAGAGAAAGTCGTAGAAATAGAATCGTGGTTCACAGGGGCTTTCAGCTCAGGCTCCTGGCCAGAACTGTCCGAAGAGGAAGCCGTAGGCACTGCTTCAGATCCCTGAGATGGAGAAGAGGCTTGGGAGGTTGGCTCCGACGTGGCCTCCGAAAATAGGCTGCTGGTGCCGGAGTGGTTTTCGTACCCAGAAGAGGAAGCCATCGGAACACACGGCCCCCCACTGGGCCATTCCCCTACAGCAGATTGGGAAGCAGTGGGGTCCGTTTGGGTCTGCTGGGGCCGACCGGCATAGTTAGTTCCCGGCCCATCGGTCCTCCCCAGGCTATTTGGCGGTGAGCGGGAGGATTGAGCCAGTTGAGGACTCTGCTGGGCCTGTTTCCATAGATAGACGGCCACCGTGCCTATGATAATTCCCACCAGTGTGATTCGTAGCACCTCTTGGCGCCACATGGCCGCACTCCTTTGCTTAGTGTCTGCTACTTAGTCTCTGCGGCAGGCTATTTCCTCCGCTCCTTTTAGCCCAACGGAGAGGACTGATTTTCCACTCCTCTCCTCCGAAGCCGGAGAGGCTGGCCCTGCATAAGCCGGGCTGGGGAAGTGGCCTCCTATTTGTCATCTCTCATTACCGTGGCATTCCCGCACAATCCAGACTCCAGAACCACTAAACCAAGCAAAAAACTGGACTGCCGCTTGTGCAGAAATGCCTCAGTCCACCATTTGCCCGAAAGGGTACTTTCACCAAAGCTTTGGTGGATCACCGAGTATGTAACCCCTGCAGGGGGTTTTCCTTGGTCCAGCCAAGCCGAGCCACTGCGCAGATTCTCAGCCCCCTGCCTGCTGTTAGGAAAATCGGAACCGGAAGGTTTGCTTCTCCAGGAGGAAAAGCAAGCCGCAGCTAGCTCTCAGCTTGCCAAGCGCCCAGAATAGGGATTGGAAAAACCCTGCGGATCGTAGCAACCAGGAGAGAAAAGCTTTTCATGCCGACTAAGGGAACTAGAATATCCCAACGGGCAGGTGCCGGTGAACGTTGGGGCTAGGAAGAATGGAACATTTTCGCCCAATGGTGCAATAAAGCATTGCTGGGCAAGCAGGAAGCCAGGTGGTTTCGTGTTAGCTACTCTGCTTTCCCATCTACACAGGAACAAGCCTGGCTCTCCGTTTTCGCGGAAATGACAGCGTAAGCTTCACCTTGTGGCGGAAGTGTTAGGAAAATGGACATAAGATCCAACGCCCCAAAAAATACAAAAGGCTCGCACGCCAAGTTATTTCCAGCGTGGAGCCTTGGACCAGTTTCCGGAACCTAGTGTATTTCCGGAGTTAAAAGGCATCCTGAAGAGCTGCCATGCAAACCCTCCGCTCTAGGGTCATTCGTCGTCCATGCCGGTTAGCCCCGAGTAGTCGGAGCGGTCTTCGGGATGCCAAAGGGGTAGGCCCTTTTGAACCCGCTCAGCCAAGATGCGTACTTTGGCCGGCGAACCGGCTGGGGCGTCCGTAGGCACAAACTCCTCGGTTACCTGAGGCACAAAGTTCTCATCATGGCCGCATTGTAAAATCGCCTCAAATACGTTCCGCATAGAAAAATAGCCCTTTCCTCAAAGGTACCGTTGGGGAGCATCCCGGCTCCAGAAGCAATGCCCCCTTTGTGCAAATGCCGGGACACGAAACAGAACCATCAGCCAAGCTCTCGAAGCCCATAACCCTTTTGGATGGACTAAAACCCACCACCAAAGGGAGGGGGCAGGCTTCGAACAAAGATTATTTATTATTACCTACTAAGAAAGTTTGTCAAGCACCAGAAAGAAAAAGTGGCACTGATTTTTTGTGGCCCGTTTAGGAGGGATAGG
>JANXAQ010000314.1 GCA_025062105.1 Thermoguttaceae bacterium | reverse complement strand
AGTCGAACTTAGAGGCTATCTGAAAAGGATTTTTGGCTCTTTCGGCTACCAAGTTGTTTCCTCCACTAGCAGGGCTACAACCTGGGATTGGACACCTTACTTACCCAAAGTCTTCACGGCTAGTGGAATAGGTGAGACTAGCTCCTCCCTTTTCAGACACCCTCTTAGCTCCTTCCAGGCCTTTTGAGAGTCTTTCAGCCAAGATTTCTAGGCTCAGCCACATCTAGGGTAGCCTTTAGCTGTTCGGCATTTTTTTCAGCCTCCCAGCAATAGCTCGACTTTTGCCATTTCCCATTACCTTGGTTTTTCGGAGAGTTCCGAGAACTCGAGTTTTGCCATTTGTCCTAACTCCTTGTTTTTCCTGGAGTTAGGATGAAGGGGGCTATCGTTCATACAATTTTCTAACTCCAATATTCGTTCATAAGGAGTTAGAGCATTCCTCTTCCGGGCTGAAGCCAAACATGGCAAAAGTCGAGCCGACAAAACCTCCTTTGGTTTCCCCAACTTCCTAACTCCCAAAATTACGGACGGTTAGAACATTGCTCTTCCAGAAGGAAACCACAAAATGGCAAAAATCAAGCTTAGATAAGCGGATCGCCCAGTAGTGCTTAGAGGACAGGACTGTACACCTCTTAATAAGGCGTATTGGCCGAAGTAATCGATCCGATTCTATTGAACCGGAAGTTATCCCAAACTGGGACTTTTCCCCAGCGCAATAAAACGCCGCACCAGGCACTGCAGGCCCAGTGCGGCGCTGGGGAGGCGGAAAAAGCTTACCATGCAAAGTGGGCAAAGGCTTTATTGGCCTCAGCCATCCGATGCACGTTTTCCCGTTTGGTCATGGCAGCGCCTTCTTTGTGATAAGCCGCCATCAATTCCTCGGCCAATTTGATCGCCATGGGACGCCCTTTTTTCTCCTTGGCAGCGGCAATAATCCATCGAATCGCCAACGATTGTTGCCGCTTTTTATTGACCGGCATCGGCACCTGATAGGAGGCTCCGCCGACACGTCGACTCCGTACCTCCAGTTCCGGTTTGACATTCTCGACCGCCTGATGAAAGACTTCCATGGGGTCTTTATCTGGCATTTTCTCCCGGATTATGTCGATGGCTTGATAAAAGATCCGCTGAGCCACCGTCTTCTTTCCGTTACGCATAATGCAATTGATAAACTTTCCGGCTACTTTCGACCCATATCGGGGATCCGGTTTCAAGATTTTTTCACTGGCTGTTTTTTTACCCATAGGGTTATCTACCTACCGGTTGAGTAACCAAAAACAGGGAAACCATTCTTTTGAAAACGCCAAATCCAAAACATCCCTCGGGAGGAAGGAGCCACGTTTTGAGACTCTTTCTCTCTCCCAATTCTCTCCCAATATCCAATATCCTCCCCTTACTTCTTTGTATTTGTGTTGTATTTATGGAACACTTCAGCCGAATGGAGAAAGCTTAGAGCCTCTAAAAATGTCTGTCCGTCCTTTAGGAAAGTAAAACAACCCTACCGCTTGCTGGGGAGTTTCATTTTAATAGAGGGTCTTGTGTTACCCCTCCTTCGAGAAAGGAGGTCCAGAGGGAAATGCAAATCGGACGCTACGCCAACCTTTTCCTCCCCCATCCGGTATTCCCAAGACAATACCGGAACTAAAAGCATGGTAGGGAGAGGCTGTTTGGCCATTCGGCCGAAGGCCTTCCTTTTATTTTATTTAAGTTATTTTAGGAATCAGGCTGGGTAGATTAAAGGGTTCCGTTTCCCAAAAAGGAGGGTTTTTTAAGAGGATTTTTTCGCTCCGTATCGGCTTCGGGATTGTTTTCGACCTTCTACCCCGGCACAGTCTAAAGCCCCTCGAATCACTTGATAGCGAACGCCAGGTAGATCCCGAATCCGGCCCCCTCGCACTAAAACAATGGAGTGTTCCTGAAGGTTATGCCCTTCACCGGGGATATAGACAGTTACTTCTTTTCGATTAGAAAGCCGAACACGGGCAATTTTTCTCAGAGCAGAGTTGGGTTTTTTAGGGGTCATCGTACGCACTTGGAGGCACACCCCCCTTTTCTGGGGGCACCCTTCCAAGGCCAATGATTTACTCCGCCGACGTTGAACAACCCGTTTGCGACGCACTAATTGATTAATCGTAGGCATTAGCTACATTCCTAATCTCATAACAAACGCCAAAATTGAATCAGTTCTAGAAATGAAAATCTTTAGTGTAAATAGCACAAATATTTTGTCAAGAGGAGGCCCTGAAAGGATGAAGCTGATTTTGGAGGTCCATTTAGAGGCTAGTTGTAAGGTGGGTAGTGAGCGGTTCAATCGAACTGCCTCTTGTTAGTATCTCTGCTAACAGAGGCCCCGGATTCTAGATTCCAGAAGGCCATGACTTTCTGGAAGGAGTTTAGAAGAGGAGTTCTAACCTCGACTTTTGCCAATTTTCCTAACTTCTTTTCTGCTCAGGAGTTACGGCGGGCCTTCCTTTTGCCCACACAATTGCCTAAGTCTAATTATTTCAAGGAGTTAAAACTTTCTCCTCTCGGCAAGAGCCCGAAAATAGCAAAAGTCGAGTTAACCTTTAATCTCAGATTTCAGGAAATCGACCAGGTGCTGTGGAAAGTTAGAACTGCAGGGGGTTAGGCTTGTTTGTCTATAAGTTAACTTAAGTTAAGTTACTATGTTACCCAAATGTCCACAGATGAGACGCAGCCACCTAAAGAAGGTGATTTTTGGTGGTCAAGGGTAGGGATTTTGGCAAGCAAGGATAGGTACGCATCAGCCCTTCACTTCAAATGGGGTTTCCCGGCCTAGTTCCTAAGGTGGCTAGGCCCTTGAGCTTAAAAGGCAAAGCAGATTTATGTACCAAGTTGGTTTCGGGGTGCAACATCCATTAAAAGCGGTCAACTCTTGCTTTGCTTACTATTGGAACAAACATGAAATTCGGGGACCCAGAGAAAAAATTATCTAAATTTCCCAGATTTCTCAAATTTTTTTCTTTTCCTGTTATCTTAGTCGAACAGAATTAGGCCTAATTTCCTCTTTTCCTTGCTAGTTTGCAAGGAGCAGGTGGGGAAAAGGGGAGGTATAAGCATTCTTCTCGGCTCCCTCTCGGTCAGCCGGTGCTTGCCTCTCCGCCGATGGCTGGCTGTTATACGCATCTCTTGGGATGGATTTCCCATCCCAAGGGGGAGAGAAAGACTGCTCCATTTAGGGGGATCGACAGAGATAACGAAGCTTTCGCAAGATGCCAACTGATACTTTGGAGAAGTTACACAAGTAGGGAAGATCATTTAAGGAAAGATCATTGGGAAGATGAGGAAGGGCTTGGTGTCAGAAACTTTTTGTCTATATTTCCTATTTTATCTATTCTGTCTGCTTCAACAAACTTTCGGAATTTTCCTAAAGTGATGTCGAAACCCCTGAACTTTAAAGTATAACAGCGAGCCGCCGATGGGCAGAGGCAAAGAACTTTTTTTTGCATTTCGGCCGGTCCCCATTTTTTGGTCAAATGGTTTTAAGCCCAGGGATTTCGCTCCGCTGGGCAAAAGTGTTATGGAACCTCTGCATAATTCAGCGGTATTTTTTAACCTGTAGGCTAACTCTCTTGCTACCCCAATATACAGGGTTATTAGTATTGTTAGCACCCAATACCTAGTAATTAGGTATTCGGGTAAGAGAACCGAACGGCCATAGAATTAAAAGTTCATGATGTTTACTATACGTTCAGTATTTGGCAGAAGTTCCTTTGTACAGCGATTTTCTTAAGTCCAATATTTTCAGAGGGTTAGGACATCCAAAGAGGGTGTCCCTAGAAAGTAGCAAAACTCAGGCTAAGCTCGACTTTTGCCCCTTTTCTTAATTGCTATTGTCTTCAGCAGTTATTTCCTAACTTCAATGGTTACAAGCAGTTAGAACATTGGTCTTCCAGCGGGAAGCCCAAATTGGTAGAAGTCGAACTTAGAGGCTTTTCTGAAAATTGAATTTTGGCAGTTTCCAAAAAGTGGTGGGATCCTCTCCTCACAACTCCTAAATGAGTGGGGAAACCTCGTCGTAGAAAATGCTTTTCAGCAACCTCTAGACGGCCAGATAAGGAAACAGGCTCCCGTTTTCCTGCAGCTCTCGGAGATTCTTAGGCTCCCGGAACTAGGCAGAAGAGGCTCCGTGGAGTTGCTTTGCCATGAGGGGCTGGGTATGATGAAAGGGAGGCTTTCTCAGGTCCCGTGGCCGAGGGCGCCAAGGCCGAGCGAACCTTTGGAAGGACGGGTAGCAGCGATGGAGGCCAAACTAGTTATTCTGAGCGGGAAAACGAATAAGCGGGATGTGAAACTCAAGCTACCGACGGTGATCGGTCGCAGCCGGGAGGCCGATTTAACGGTAGCGCATCCAATGATCAGCCGACGGCACTGCGAGCTTTTCGAGGTGGACGGATTTGTGATGATTAAGGATTTAGGGTCGTTAAATGGAACGTATGTTCATGGTAAACGGATTGCCCAAGAAGTCCTCCTCCGGCCCAATGATGAGTTTACCATTGGCCCGTTGACCTTCCGGATCGAATACGAAGCCCCCGGAGCCATTCCCGAAGCACCGCCTTCAGTAGAAGAGACTCCAGAATACATCCCCAGTTTTGTGCCAACAGCGCATTCGGCCGCCCGCAGCAGCCAACCATCCGAGCTAGCCGAAACTCCTGCTCCGGAAGGCTCAAGAGCCGAAGCCGTTCCTCCGGCTCCTCCAGCCTCGGAAAAATCTCCGCCCTGGGCTGATCTAGAGGCCTTAGAAAAAGAATTCGATTTCGATCTTGCCGAGCAGGTTGCACCCGAAACATCGCAAACCTCACAGCGCCCTGCCGGGTCGGAACAGCTTCCACTAGAACAGATAGCCGAACAAGTACTTGCAGACCAACCTCCTGAAGCCCAAGATCTAGCGGAGGTTCAGCCTGAAACTGCTCCAGCACCCGAAAAGTCTCTCGCCGACAGTGCCTCCCCAAAAACTGTAGCTAAGCCGGGCAAGACACCCTCCTCCCCTCCGAAGGTTTCAGCAGTCTCTGCCCCTCCCGCCGCTACAAAACAAACCGAGGAAGGTGAAGACGACTTCGATGAAATCGAGGACGCCGCATTGCGGGACTTCCTCAAAGGCCTCCGGTAACCTCTTCTGAACCTCTTGGAACCTAATCGGACGGAGCTTCTACAGGCAGGAGGGGCTTGTCCAGGTACATGTTTACCAAGTGGGGTGAGGTTTATTTCTTTTCTTTTTCCCTTCCCTTGTGATCTACGAGGCTGTCCTAAAATGGGGATTTGGGGGTTTCCCATGGGTTTTGTCCGACCGGCTCCTATGCTTCAGACTCCTTAAAAACAGGGATTTTGGGGATTCTGGGGAATTGAGGAAGGAAAACTCTTCTCATCATAGAAAAAATTTTTTTCAGACAGCCTCTAAGCTCGACTTTTGCCGTTTTGGACCTCCTCTTGGTATCGGAATGTTCGAACGCTGGTAACTAATCGGAGCTAGAAAAATTGGAGGAACAAAGGGGGGTTCGGTGTAGGTATTGGAAGCAAAAAGCTAAAGGACGAGCTTAAAGGGAATTCAGTTTGGAGAAGTTGATCGAAGTCTGGAAGGGGATCACACCGTAGATACCTCTGGTAAAGACCAGTTCGATAAAGTCATCGACACGTTGGATAGTGCTTTTCGGCAAGATGACCACATCGGAGTCTGCCAGCCAGATTTCGCCAGCCGGGCATGCCTGTTTTCCCATCAAGGCAGGCTCCAGGTTTACCATGGTGGCCATTAGACGCCAATCCTCCGTGCGGCGGAAGACCACCACCTGCCGAAGATTGGCGCCGATATTCCAGCCTCCTGCCATGCTGATGGCTTGCAAGAGGGTAGTAGGGCCTGTGAGTTCAAATCGGCCTGGAGTGCGTACTTCTCCTAAAACATAGATGTAACGGGGTGCCCGTTGTACCAGGACCGGGATGACCTCAATTCCTTCCACCAGTTGACGGTACCGTTCGTTCAGTTCGCGTTGAAGTTCTGCCAGTGTCAGCCCTTGGGCCTGAACCGCTCCAATACCGGGCAAAGAAATCGTTCCTTCAGGGTTCACTCGGACCAGGAATCCTTGACCACCCGCTCCGTACCGGCGATCCACCGAGGCCCGAAGGTCTTCCAATTTTGTGTTGACACGCAGGGGGGTTACCGTAATGGCCGGAACTTTATAATATTTTGTATACGCCTGTTCCAAATTATCCCTGAGTTGGGCTACTGTTAGCCCTTTGGCTCGTACTTGGCCTAAAAGCCGTAATGTAATTGTACCGTCCGGCTGGATAATCAGGTCCCGATTCAGTTCCGGATCAGTGAAGGATTCGATGCGGATTTCGTCGCCCACATTCAGTCGGTAAGGTCGGCTGGTTTCTTCTCGGGTGAGCCGATAGATCATTTCCAACTGATCATCCACCCGGAGGCGGTACTCCGCCACATGAGGCATTCGGGAATGGAGCAGATATTGACCGTGGGCATAGGCGTGTGGGGATTGGAGGCAGGCCAGTTCCCAGCCACCTCGCCGGCGACCTTCACAGCCCTGGCAGGTTACCCAACATTCTGGACATCCTGTAGATATACATTCTGGCGGCAGTCCAGGATCCCGTCTGATAATCATCTGGGGGTTGGTGGCAACGGGCATGGGCCTTTGCTGGGGATTGTTTGGTGTGAAAAGTTGTTCTGGGATAGGCCTGTTAGGCCGTTCTGCTGCCAGACCTGCCATAACCATCCAAAAACTGTAAACCAAAAACACCGCTATCCGGCTGTAGGTCCATTTGGCACTCAGCCGTTCAGCGAGAACCCCAAATGACTGGCACCCCCCTATCCTCCCATTCGGGAACTCCTTAGAACTTCTCCCAAACAAACGCATCTTCCCGATGCATCTGTGCCACCAAGCCACGCTTTGTGGGGGTAAGCGTTTGTTATTTTTGAAGAACCCGCCGATCATCTGAAGCTCCTTGTTGGAAGAACTTTCGTAATATCTCAGCGGTCGGGATGGTTTGTTTTTCATTTCTCTGCTTGGCTTTGGCTGTTATAACCATTTTGGTGGCTTGATTTGCCCTCCCAATAGGAGAAAACCGTTATTCTACATATTTCAAAAGAAGTAACGGTTACTGTGGACAAATGACAATATTGGGGACAGGAACGGTTTGGTTTCGGAAACTATGTTAGGAATCTCTGCAAGATCTTGAACATAAAGCGAACTTTATGAACTTTCGAGTTAGTAGGGATGGCCCTACCCCATGGAAAGCCTCCCTATATGAGGATGTGAGCAGCGCTAGCAACCCCATATATTAGGTTAAAGGTAGGGTAAGCCAACATGGTATAAAAATATCTCTCTTGAATTATGGAAGGTTTTCTTTACCTCGGCTTTTTCCATTTTTTTCTAACTTGTTTCTCCTCAGTGATTACGACGCCCCCGTTTGTCCACACAAGTTCCTAACTCCAATAATCCAGGGGTTAGAACGTCTCTATTTGGGCAGAAGACCAAAATTGGCAAAAGTGAAGTTTACATATATTGCCAATGTTCTCCGTTCTGTATTTTGCCTAGCTTTCGGGCTTTGCTAATGTCATTTCTGATTCCCTGAACTCCAAGCTTGTGTATAACAGCGAGCCGTCTGGCGGAGCCCCCTGAAGATAGCCCGTTGTTATACATAAGTTCGACTTCAAGAGATCGGATGTCACTTTAGGCAAAATGCTAAAACTAGTAGAACAAAACAGAATGAATAAAATAAACAATATAGTGAAAATAGTTTGGAAACTAACTATTTTCCTGAGCTTCCAAATAATTTTTCCCAAATTGTGTAATTTCTCCAAAGTGCCGTTGGCGTCTTTCGAAAGGTTTGTTATCCCCCTAATTTGGGGCAATAATTTGCTGGTGTTGTGATGGTAAATCCATCCCAAAGATGTGTATAACAGCAAGCTGAAGATAGCACGTTAGGGTATCTGTGGATTCCCGCCTGTGCAGAGCAATGAGGATCGGGAAAGCTTTCTTTCGGACTGTTTTCCGAGAATGGTTAGTTCCTTCATCCGGATGAAATGTTGAGCAGTAAGATTTCAGGGCAGAACTACTTCTATCCTCCGTGCCAAGAGCCTAGGAGCCAGGGGCTATCCGATTGGGGCCCAAAAAGGCTGTATGCCTAGCCATTGCTCTCCAGCCTTCCTCGCTCGCACCAGGGCAGAGAATAAAGGCTCGCCTTGCTCTACTGGGCAGCATCGTTCCGTTTCGCCATAGGAGTTTTCGAAATGGTTTTAGATGTACTGATATTTATCTTAGTAATCCATCCGCACCAACTCACCGAAACGGCCCCGATCCCGAACTCACCATAGGAGAGCGTGTTGCTCGAGGTGGCGAGGGCTGCGATGGAAAACTGTTTGTGGGGAAACTTTTGCTCCTGCTCGCAGAGGTATTGGCCTGGAGAAAGCTCGCTAACGGCTCTGCTAGAAGGCTTTTCCAAAACAAGATCGGTTTGTTTTGGTTTGAGGTTGTCTGGGCGGAATTAGCTCTAGATTGACTGTTCCTATTCGTAGCTCCCGATTCTCGGAAATCGGAAAGGGGACCACGTTGGGCAGGGGGCCCGGCAGAAGAGGCTCTGTACTGAGAATCCACTGGGCCTAGATAGCCAGAAGCAGACAGTGGAGCATCAGGGTGGTTTCCTGTGGTGGCAGCAAACTGTTCCGGCGGCATCCATTGGACCACCAGATCGACTGTCTGGAGTTGGTCCTGGGCCGAACCCTGGTGGCGGAGCAGTTGCCAATGGCGGGCTGCCTGGAGGGCCAGTTCATACTGGCCCATCTGCCGATAAACCATGGCCAAGTTTCGCCAACCGATCGGATGGGAGTGGATTTGTAGGCTATAGACCAAAGCAGCTCTTGCCTCTTCGAACCAGCCGCCTCGGGCCAGCAAAACTCCTAAATCATTGGCGGCTCTATAGTTTGTCGGATCCACCAACAGTGCCGCCTGATAAAATACCATGGCTTTCGCCTGGGCCGCTTTCACCCCCAAAGCCGGTTGCTCCGCCATAGCCGTATATAACTTCCCTAAGCCATACAACGCCATAGACCCGGCTACCTCCTGACCAACAGCCAGGGCCAATTGTTCCTGGGCATAGGTGAAATATCGCTGGAGGGCCTCCATCGGCGTTAATCTGTCCGATTGGGTTTGGCGTAAGACCGGTGTTTCATGACTGTTCACAATTGCCCACAAGTCCCGAATTTGGCCAACTCCATTGGAACCTCCCAGAAAATCATCGGCTTCTTGCAGGGTGGTCAAGCCTTGAGCCAATGCCAGGCTGTGTTGTTGAGTACGATGTTGTTGGTCTAAGCCCTCAGCTAGAAGGTGCAGCGCAGTGATAAACTCCGCCCTGGCTGAAAAGTAAGCTCCACGTCCTCCCAATTCAAATGCTCGACGGATGTGTTCCTGAGCCTGTCGGGCCATCCGTTCCAACAAGATCGACCGTTCCTGTGCCAAGACCGGCCGTGCCCATGGTTGGGGGGAAAAATTATCTATAGTTTCCTCTCCCTGCCGAACCGGCAACCATGAACTACCTACGTCCGGTTGCCTTTCTTCTTGAGCAGCATAATGGATTGGTACCGGCCGGGCAGGGACAAAAGGCGTCCATACAGGTCCACTTTCTTTTGGGGCAACTTCGGCCGCTGGGGGGATCACGGGTCCATGAACGCCCTCTTCCGAGGGCAGAATATCAAAATTCGACGGCGGACGGTGGGGGGGAATTATTTCTGGTTCCCTGCCCTGATCCGAAAGCACGTGCTCCGGCGCTGAAATCGACCGTACTTCCGGGGCTTCCGGCACCTCGGAAGACAACTGTGGAACAATGCCGGAGGGAACCGAATCTATCATGCTCCCAAGGGGTTCAAGGCGTGGGCAGAGGCGGGCTTGGACAGGGCTTTGGGCAGACCATTGGCCACCAGCGCTAGCCATCAGCCATAGCCAGACTATCTGCGCACTGCTAAACCCGACTAAGGGACCGGAAAGTTTCCAGATGCCTTGGCTACGAAAGTTCATACGTCCGTGAAGGGGATTTCCCCCAGCAAAGCTATTTTGCCCTCTAGTTCCCAGCCTAAAACACACGTCCTGGCTCTAACAGATCGTTTCTGCAGACCACAGGTTTTCCAGTTGTGGTGTGCTTGGAAGTTTCTTGGAAAGGTTACGCGGTCCGTGGGGGTACCCCCTCATCGGAAAAATCGACAGGTTCAACCCATTCGGCTCAGATAAAAGTAGGCTCTGAGCTAGTTGTCGGAAGCTTTTGTTCCGAACAGTCGTTATAGTCCATTCGGATGTCCGATCTATTTGGCAGCATTAATACAATCGCTCTAATAGGTTCTTTCACTCCAATCGTTACAACTCCCCTGTGCGTGTCAAATTTTCCGAAACTCGCCCTACAGTTCCCAAAACAGACCTGAAGAGGCTGGGCTGAAAAGTACTTTCCATGATCAAAGGAGGTTAGATTCCTTAAAATCTCAAAATCCCTGTTTTTAGCTCGACTTTTGCCATTTTTAAGCCTGTGCCGAATATGTTCCGCTCTAACTGTTTGTGAATATTAGAGTGAGGAAATTGTATGTACAAATGAGAGGCGATCCGTAAGTTTCGAAGCCAAAAGAACTTAGAGAAATTGGCAAAAGTCGAGCTTAGAGGCTGTGCGGAAATTGGCATTTGGACGGTTTCTCATGAGGTTTGACCGACCGGCGCCTACCCTTCAGCCTCCTTAAAAACAGGGATTTTGGAGATTCTGTGGCATTGTGGAAGGACAGCTTCTGAGCTCGGCTTTTGCCAATTTCGCTCTTCTGCCGAAATCGGGAAAGTTCTAACTCGTTGAAATTATTGTACTTAGGCAATTGTGTGAACCAAAAAAAGGAACGCTGCAAGCTCTGGTAACAAAACAACTTAGGAAAAATGGCAAAACTCGAGCTTAGGAAGTGACAAGGATAGGGCCGATGGGGTGCGGCTGACTTTTTTGGTCAGTTGAGGATGGTCAGTGGAGGAGATTTGGCGTACATAGGTCGCTCTCTACCCATCGAACCATCCTTCCCCTGGTAGCTCCCACAGGCCAAGAGACGCCGTATTTCAAAAGCCAAGAGTCGCTCGAAGGTGGTTAGGGGCCTATCTTCGAAAGGAAAAGGGGAGTAAAGGGGTTTTTCTATGGGTAGGTGCTGGGCAGAGCTGGTTTGCCAGGGCCGAAGCCTATTTTGTCTATTGTTACCTATGTTCCCTGTTAATTTACAAAATTTCACTGACATCCGGTGCCAAGCGGGTGCGGCTGATTTTTTGTGGTTAGTTTAGGGGAGTGGTTGAAGATAGATCGCTCCCTGCCCCATGGAAGCCTTCCTCCCTGGGAGCTCCCCCACAGGCCAATAGGCTCCGTACTGTAGGGGCTAGGAGTCAGTCGAAGGAGTTCAGGTGCTTATGTCTCGGAAGGGAAAAGGGGAGCAAAAGGGTTTATTTTATAATAGGTTAGGTGCTGCGCAAAGCTGGTTTGCCGTGGGCCGAAGCCTGTTTTGCCTATATTCCCTATGTTGCCCAGTTAACCCACAAAATTTCAGCCGCACCCAGCTGTTTTGAAATCCTTGGCTCTAGACCTAGAATCGGGTAGCATAAAAGGAAAATTACCCTGTAGCAGAGGCTCTTTTGGGAGGCTTTCCCATGCGGGATTTGAGGGAACATTTTGAACGGCGAAATGCCCTAGAGACGATCCTCCGGTATATCCCCGGCTTTCATGGGTATTTAGAAAAGGAGTATCGGCGGGATGCGGACGCTTTGCAACGGCAGTGGTTAGCCGACCAATTGCAGCAGGCTAAGCGTCCCCTGGATGAGCTGGGCCGAAAATGGCTTGATCAGGGCCAATGGAACCAATTGAGCCAGATCGAGCTGCTGCGAAGCCGATTGGATCAACTGATCGGCCGCATTCGAGGAGCTATGCGGGGCTACAGCGGTTTTTTCGACCTGGTGCGAGTGGACGACAACGTGCTGGATCGGATCTATGCCCATGATGCTGGGCTGGTCGAACAGGTGGCGGCCCTCCGAGAGCAAATCGATCAATTGCCCTCTCAGCCTGAGCAAGCACAGAGCAAATTCGGCCAGATATTCGACCAATTGGAAAGCCTGGGCCGATTATGGGACCAACGGGAGGAAATTCTGCGAGGCTTGGTGTAGCCGAAACAGCTAGAAGGGGATTTCTGCCTACAGAGGAATAATCTGGCATCGAGGCAAGGTTAGTGTAGATTCGAATATATCATGACAACGCTCAAATTCATTTATTTTGATTTAGGGAAGGTATTGGTGGATTTTACGGTCCAGCGGCTATGCGAACAGCTGGCCGAGGCAGCACAGACTAGCTCAGAGGAAATCCATCGGGTGCTTTTTTCCGACGGACTGCAAGTGAGCTATGAGCGTGGGCTGATTTCCACCGAGGAGTTTTACGAACGATTTTGTCAGCAGGTTGGCCGACGAGTGGATTTTGATCTACTGAAACGTGCCGCGGCGGATATTTTTACCTGGAAGCCAGAATCGGCGGCCTTGGCAGTGCATTTACAGCAGGCGGGGTATCGGCTCGGCATCCTCTCGAACACCTCTCCACTGCATTGGGAACACTGCTGGCGGCGGTACTGTGTACTACGGGAAACTTTCCGCGTCTATGTGCTCAGCTACCAGGTAGGGCATCTAAAGCCGGCACCAGAAATCTATCGAGCCGCGGTGGAACTGGCCGATTGCCAACCAGAAGAAATTTTCTTCGTGGATGACTATTTACCAAACGTCCAGGGCGCCCAAGCCGCAGGCCTGGATGCTGTCCAATACACCGGTCCGGCCGAACTAGCTGCAGAGCTTCGGCGGCGAGGCTGCCGATTCAATTATTAGAAACCTCTGGTATTAGAGACCTCTGCATCATTCAAAAGAGAGATTGTTGCCCTATTTGGGTACCCGCCGCTTCTAACCCAACAGATAGGATTGCCAGCACTACTAGCAACCTGCCATAAAGTAGGTCTTGAAATGCGGGAGGCCAATCCCTACCGAATCAAAGATTCATATAGTTCCCTATATGTTCTGGATTTTGGAGAGGTTACTTATCTCTTTTGCTGACAGAAGCCACGGAGGATCTTTTGGCTCATCAAAAAGTGTGCACAAAGGTAAAAAAGGGCGGGAGACTCTCCTACGTTCGACTTTTGCCATTTTTGGCCTCCCCCCTTGGAAGTGGAATGTCCTAACCCCTTGAAAATATTCGCCTTAGGAAATCGAGTGAACAAAAGGTGGCTTCGCTGTAATTGCTGGAAACAAAAAAGTGAGGCAAATTGGCAAAAGTCGAGCTAAGAGGCTATCCGAAAATGCATTTTCTATGATGAAAATATGTTTCCTCCCTCAATGCCCTAGAATCCTCAAAATCCTTGTTTTTAAGGAGTCTGAAGGATAGGAGCCGGTCGGCCAACACCCATGGGAAACCAGCCAAATCCCCATTTTAGGACTGCCTCTAAGCTCGACTTTTGCCATTTTTCCTAACTGGTTTTGCCATCAGCAGTTATGACGAAACTTCCCTTTGTTCACCCAATTTCCTAACTCCAATAGTTACAAGGGGTTAGAGTTTTGTCCTTTCGAGGGGAACGCCAAAAATGGCAAAAGTCGAGCTAAGATGGGATTTCGGTGTTTTCCGAGGTGTTTTTCGGACGGAACAGGTGCAGCCGATAAAACGTGGGAAAAGCCACATTTTTGAGATTTTGGGATTTCCGAGGAGAAATCGGCATCCATAGGGAACCCTACTTTGTGGGAAAGCCTGGCTCTGTTGAAAGGTAGTCCGCAATCAAGGGAGGTTTTGCGCATACTGGTTGGTTTTGCTTTAGTTTTGGTGGGTTTAAGCTTCCCACCGGAAAGGGTTTCACCAGAGCCGGAAAGCCTCTGAGCTCGAGTTTGGCCATATTTCCTAACTTGCTTTGAATCCAGAAGCAACAAAGACCTTCTTTTTGTTTACATAATACGTCCAACAGTTTTAAACCTATATATAATTCTAGAGAGATATTTTTATACCTTTTTAGTTCCCTCCGCATCTGACCCAATATATAGGCCTGCCAGCACCTTACCTATAGGAGGTATGTAGATAGAGGGCAACCAAAGCCTACCAAATCAAAAATTCATAAAATTCACTATATGTTCAGTACGAGCGAGATCCTCCAAGCAGTTAGAACTTTCCCCTTTCGGCGGCGACTGACAATGGCCAAAGTGGAGCGGAGCCGGACTTTGCCTAGTGTTCTAAGTTTTTTTATTTCAGAGAGTTAGCTTTTGAGGCCTTTCTGTCTGAGAAATTCTCTAACTCTAATTTTTTAAGAGGGTAAAACATCCAACAAGGGCTACAGGCTGGAAATTGGGTACAGGGGAGCCAAAAACTTTCCGGCGATCGACAACTCTGTTGGGGAAAATGCTGCCAAGACGAACCCGATGAAATCTGGAGTATAATTGTTTGGCTAAGGAGATGGTTTTTGATTTGCGGTATCCCCTGTTAGTGGGGCGGCGTCATGGACCTTTGCCCGTTTTCTGTTCGCTGCTGGCTACCAAAATTGTCCCAAGAAGGGAAAAACTGGTGGTGGAATGTAGTGATTTTGTTGGGGGCGATTGTTGGGTTGTATGTGGTATTTCATTTTCGGCCGTTTCGGTTATCGCTGGGAAGTAGTCATCCTTTGGTGGGGCAGGAGCTGCCGAGGATAAAGTTAGAGGCCGTGGAGGAGAATCAGCCTGGAGTGAGTTCAGAAGCCCTTCATGGCCAGGTAGTGCTTGTGTGTTTTTGGGGGCCGTGGTCGGAGATGTCTCGGCGGGCGTTACCGCGGGTGGCTGAACTGGCTGCTCCGTACATGAAACGGCCCGACTTTCGTTTGATCAGTATCGCTTGTGCCCAGGAGCCGAGCCTTCCGAAAGAACAACTTCGCCACCAAGTTCGCTCGACGCTTCGAGAATGGGGAATTTCTGTACCGACGTATATCGATCCAGAGGGTGAGACGTTGGCCCGATTTCGTGCCCGGCAAGGGCTGGAACAATTGCCCACACTGTATTTGGTCGATCGGCAGGGAAAAATTCAAGCCGTCTGGCCCGGATTTCAACACCAAGTCGAAAAAGAACTTCAGGAACTGTTAGAGGAATCCTTCCCCGAGCCGATCGCCCTATAAGGAACTACTAACCTCCGTAGGTAGAATAACCAGCAATCACCAGGAAGCACTAGATGATGGCCACAAATCTTCCAAAAGAACGACCTTCAGGTTCGGCTTCGCAATGGGTTTCTGAATCTTTGGAGCCCAGGGGATGTCTGGGCGCTACTGTTTCCGGAGTTGGGATTGCCCTGATTTTGGGGACAATTGCTCTGCTGGGGCTTCTGTGGCTGATGAGCGGCCAGCCTGAAGACCTGGCGGAAAGAAAACTTCGGCTTCAGAACGTGCAGTTGGAACCCTTGATTTATGCGGAGGGGCCGATCCGTTTGGAAGACCTCCAGAGGAAAGTAGTGGTATTGAATTTCTGGGGCACTTGGTGTCCCCCTTGTCTGATGGAGCTACCGCATCTGGCCGAGTTAGAACAGAAATACCGGGCTCGAAAAGAGGTGTTGTTTTTGGCTGTTTCCTGTGGGCCGGGACCTCAGGAAAATATAGAGGAAATTCGTTCAGATACTTCCGCCCTCCTGGCTAATCAACAGATCGCTATGCCGACGTATGTGGATCCTGGGTGGGTAACCCGCAACGCAGTGGCTCAAGCCGTGGGCTTTCGAGGCTATCCCACTACATTGCTCCTAGACCAACAGGGATACATCCGTCGTATATGGGTCGGCTTTAATCGGCGAATGCCAAAGGAATTGGATCGAGCTATTGAAGAGCTGCTGGCCGAAAACCCCTGAGCTCGACTTTTGCCATTTTCCCTAAGTCCTTTTGTTTCCAGTAGTTAAGACGAGACTTCCTTTTGTTCACACAATTTCCTAAGTCCAATAGTTACAAGGACTAAGAGTTTTCCCCTTCCGGGAGAGGCCTCAAATGGCAAAAGCCGAGCTAACTTATTTGATTGTCAGCAGTTATGACGGATTGCCATTTTCTTCCTGAGATTTCCTAACTCCAGGAATTACATGGACTTAGACGTTGCCTTTTTCGGCAGGAGGCCAAAATGGCAAAAGCGGAGCTAAGAGGCTCTCCTAAAAAAACATTTTCTATAGGAACCTCTGCATAATTCAAAGGGGATATTTTTATACCATTTTGGCTGATCCTTCCTGTAACACAACATATAGGAGCGCTAGCATTGCTAGCCCACAATAGATAGTAGAGGGCCTGGTAGGAGAACGGAACGGCGAGAGAATCAAAAGTACATAAAGTTCACTGGATGTTCAGAATTTTGCAGAGGTTCCTATTTTCCATTTTTGAATTGGAGGAGAAGCGATGCCAATTAGTTGGGACGATTCATTGCTGACCGGTATACCTACTGTGGACGCCCAGCATAAGGAGCTGTTTCGACAGGTCAACGCATTTCATGCCGCCATGCTGCAAGGCAAAGCCAGAGAAGAGCTAGGCAAATTGCTGGACTTTCTCGGCCGCTATACTCAACAACATTTCTTCGACGAGGAACGCTTCATGGAGCAATATCGCT
Source organism: Thermoguttaceae bacterium (assembly GCA_025062105.1). GTDB lineage: Bacteria > Planctomycetota > Planctomycetia > Pirellulales > Thermoguttaceae > JANXAQ01. The sequence goes on along the minus strand of JANXAQ010000314.1, from coordinate 13,716 downwards.
GTGTGGCAGCAGCCACCAATAAAGCAGCTCATCAAACACTTTTAAAGCGGTTCGTAGAACTCCGGCAACGGTTCGATCAGGAAAAAACAAATGTCCAGGTAGTGATGGACATCTACCGAGAACTTTCCGACTGGCTGGTCAATCATGTCAAGGCAGTGGATCTATTGCTCCGGGATGCCGTCCAAGCATCCCACAAAACCACCGTCGGCGCAGCCAACGGCTAACCAACCGGAAGTCCCGAATACATGCCCCTTGCCTCCGAGAGCCTTCCGTTTTTTCCTCTTTCTCGGCCGCAGAGAACCCCAATGCCCGAAAAGTTATTCCTGATGCTCGGCTTCCGGCCGGCAGACAATCTACGTGCTAAATAAAGACCATTACAGACCAGCAGCCTGTCCTATAAAAGACCGGCTCTTGCCCTCTAGTTATTTTTGGGGCATCGGTATGGGGCCGTGATCGCTGGCCTGAATGTACCAGTCAAAGACACGCACTTTTGTCCATTTATCCTTATTTTCTTCGATGAACTTTTCATGTCGGGGATGTTCCTGGTATGCGTCATGAGCGGCTTTGTCCTTGAAAACGATCTGTAAGGCCACATCGAACTCCTGATCATTGACCGCCCGCTGAAATTCTTCTCCTCGTACTCCAGCCGCAAACCAAACCGTGTCCTTATGCCCAGCAAGATATTTCTGACAAGCTTGCACGAAGGCCGCCTTCGCCTCAGGAGATTTATCCTTCAGAGTAAAATAGACATCGTGCACTAGATACCCGACCGGAGCCTTGGCGGCTGGCTCACCGCCGCTAAGCGAAGAAATGCCGATGGTTTGGCTCCCAAGCCAACCAACTACCACGCCCAAGCCCAGTCCCACGATCCACGACCAATTCCTGTAATGCATTGAACTACCTCCTACATAAAGGCCAAAACAAACCATGTTGCCAATCAAACTACTTTCCTAACCGATCCATTTTATGATAGCACCCTCTGCCCGAGGTAGGAATCCGCCTTCTAGAATGCCGCCGGGTCCGTGGAGAGTTCCCAAAACAACTGGATTTTGAAGGTGCTAGGGAATTTGGGTGAGAAACCTTCTTTCATCATAGAAGATGCTTTTCAAGACACTTTCAACTCCAATGGTTACTTAAAAGTGAAAACATTGCTCTGTTAGAGCGAAATGGGCTCTGTTGAAACCCTTTCCGGTGAGAGACCAAACCCACCAAAACTGAAGCAAAACCGACCAGCATGGGGAAAACCTCCCCAGAGTACGGACAACCTTTCAACGGAGCCAGGGAACACAAAATGGCAAAAGTCCACCTCAGCTTAAGATGAGTTACCAGCGGTTTGGGGCCTGATAGAAATCATTTCACGGCCAGCTGGAAGGAGACCATCCAGATCAAGAAAAAACACGAGCAAAAAAACGGTTCCCCGATTAGGCAGGTGGGCAGCCTAGCGTTCCCGATAGACGATTCGGCCTTTGGTGAGATCGTAGGGCGACAGTTCTACCCGGACCCGATCGCCCGGCACAATTCGAATGAAGTTTTTGCGCAATCGGCCTGCCAGATGCGCAATGACCATGTGGCCGCCTTCGACTTGGACTCGAAACCGCGTATTAGCCAACGCCTCGGTTACTACCCCCTCGACTTCAATGCCTTCTTCTTTTTTTGTCATATCCGCTCCCTATGCTCCAAGACACTAACATCCCCCCTACCGGGCTCTATCAGCCCCTCGGGTGTCCTCTACTATAGAAGCTGTATTTTTATGGTAGCATTTTTCCCCCAGCCGTCTAGTACTCCAACAAACTGCACTTGCTATTTGGGGCCAGGCTTCGGTTTCTAGCCAAAGCGGTATCAAGTTTAAGGTCCGGTTCGTTCAGAGAAACACCACCCTGTTGCAGCTCTTCCTGCTTGGAAAACCAACATTTTCCCCGGTAAGTTCTCAAGGATAGCTCTGGGCTCTATTTTTGCCATTTTTGGTCTCCTGACGAAAGCAGAAAGTTCTAACTGTCTGGAATCATTGGACTTAGGAAATTGGATGTATAAAAGAAGGATCGTCGTAACTCCCACAGCCAAGCCAAGTTAAGAAAAAAGAAAATGGCAAAAGTCGAGTTGATCTCGACCTTTGCCATTTTTCTAAGGAGGCCACCTTTAGATATCCTGCCCCTTTGAAAATATTGGGGTTAGTAAAATGGCTGGCCAAAGAATTCTTAAACCCTAAGTCCTCAAAATTGGAGAAAGTCTAACTCCTTGAAATAAAAGAAGTTACAGAAAATACCTAAGTCCCAACAAAAGGCGATGCCGAAATGGGATTTTGGCGTTGCCGAGGGTTTGGCGACCAACCAGTGCATTTGGCAAAACTCGGAAAATAGGAGTTTTTGGCCCCCTGGACGGAGATCTGGGTATGAGCAGGAAAACGCTCTTCGGGACAGCCTCAGAGGTAGCAGAACATTGCAGGTTTGCGGAGCTCTTGATAGCGAAATGTTCTAGGAAGCTAGCTTCTTGCATCCTTCTGCTAATTTGCATCAAAATGAATACTTTAGCCCAAGAAGGACTTGTTCTCATTTTCTCCCCTTTCTGATGGTGCCAAGAGGCTCCGGGGGGAGAAATGAAATGCTCTGCTGCTTTTTTCCCGGCGGTTAGGGTTGCTTTCCACAAAGCCAGCCTCTTGGCCCGTGGCTGGGGCCGGCAAACGGCACCTCCCAGGCAGTGGGAGACAAAAAGCCCCCCTTGTTACCCTCCTTCTGCCTCAGCCGAGTCCTTTTAAAGCAGCGGGAAGAGAGGAAAACATAGACTCAGTCCATTGTCATCCGGAGTGAAAGCTGGCAGCCAATTCAGCAAAAACACGGGAGAAACAATCTAGATTCCCGGTTGTGCGGCAACACGCCTAGATTCCTCCTTGGACGCACTGACAAGAAAAGGGGTTCTTCTCCACTATGGACAAACTCCCCATCTAGTCGGGGAAATGTTATTATAAGAAAGTTAGGTGCATAGGGTTGGATTCTTCCATAGGAGCTACTACAATGCGCGGCATAGTTTTTGTAGCAACTGGATTGTTATGTATGGCAATCTTTGGCTTTGGGGTATTGGTTGTTCCGGCGGAAGAACTGATCAAACCGAAAGTTTTTACGGACCCAGCTCAGGCTGGCCTCGATTTTGCCGACCAAGGCGAATATGTAGGCGAGATTCAAACCCAGAGCGGTCCGGTCAAGTACGGTGCGCAGGTAATTGCCCTAGGCGACGGTAAATTCCATGCGGTCGGCTATCCAGGGGGACTCCCCGGCGAGGGTTGGGATGGCGGTGAAAAAGTGCATGCCGACGGTCACCGACAGGCCGATCGGGTGGTCTTTGCGTTGGGCGAAGGGCGAAAGGCAGAGCTGGCCAAGGGGACCATTGTTGTTCTAGAAGCGGATGGTCAACAGATCGGCAAACTTCAAAAGGTGGAGCGGAAAAGTCCTACCTTGGGAGCCAAGCCTCCTGCGGGGGCCGTAGTGCTTTTCGATGGGACTTCGGCCGACAACTTCCAGGGCGGCCGAATCACCCCCGATGGACTTTTGATCGAGGGTGCCACCAGCAAACAAAAATTCGACAGTTGCACTATCCACCTGGAGTTCCGTACCCCATTTATGCCTTATGCTCGCGGCCAAGACCGTGGCAATAGTGGCGTTTATGTCCAGGGCCGTTACGAAGTCCAAATCTTGGATAGTTTCGGGCTGGAGGGATTGGACAACGAATGCGGTGCTATTTATGGCGTAGCCCGGCCAAAAGTAAACATGTGTTTCCCCCCTTTGAGCTGGCAAACCTATGACATCGAGTTCCAAGCCGCCAAGTGGCACAACGGCCAAATGGTCCAACGGCCCCGAATGACCGTTCGGCATAATGGTGTGGTGATCCACGAAAATGTCGAACTGCCTTTTGCCACCCGGGCGGCCCCCTTGCCCGAAGGCCCAGAAAAAGGTCCCTTATTTCTTCAAGACCACGGCTGCCCTGTGCGATTCCGAAATATTTGGGTACTGCCCAAACCCGAATAGTTGACCATGAGAATTTCAGGGCCTATTCCGGCAACATCGTAGAACCACACAGCATTCAATGAATACATTTTTACACCATTTTGGCGTCTTCTCTACTACGGCCGACTTTTGCCAATTTTTCTAAATTCTGAGAATCGCTGCATCATTTGAGGGAAATATTTTTATACCATTTCGGTTCCCTTCGCCTCCAACCCAATATGTAGGGTGACAAGTACTGCAGTACTCTAGGTCTAGTAAGTGTCCGGATGGGAGGAGCGAAAGCCCATCGAATCAAAAATTCATATGGTTCACTTTATGTTCAGGATTCTGCAAAAGAGCCTCTTCTATTATTTTAAGAACGTAGAATTTCATAGTTCCTTGTTCAGGCGATTCCTTAACTTCAGTATTTTCAAAGACTTAGGACATCCCAAGGGAGCTCTCCCAGAAACTGGCAAAAACGAAGCTGAATAGAACCATATCCTATCTGGGAGGATAATGACTTCTAGAAACTTCCGAGAGCTTGGCGGGCAAAAATAAAACAACCGGTCTGAACCAGATGGCACAGACCGGTCGCAAGGAGGTCTTGGGTTGGCACTAGGCGGAGGGGATTTCGGCACTCCGGGTTTTCGGAGAAAAGCCGAGCAGGGAGGACTGATAAACGGTAGGCAGGTTAGTAGGTGAAGATCAGATCAACACCGCCGGATAGTTGCTCTCGGTCGTCACCGTCGTTAAAGGGTCGGCTGACAAACCGCCCGTTGGCCCAGTCATACCGGATTTCTGGCCGAATGGCCAAATTGGCATGAGGCTTCCAGTTGAGCCCCAACGTCAGGGCATAATAATCGGTGCCCACCAACGACAAACCGCCGGGTACTACGAGCCCGTCATCATCTCGGAACCATTCAAACCGCCCCCCTAGGCTCCAGCAGTCATTGATTTTGAACACCAGATATTGAGCGATTCCATACCACTGACCATTGGACATTTGGCCCCCTACATTGGAGAGCAACCCCATATCATGCTGGAATACATAAGTCCATCGCTCGTTCATTGTAAATTTAACTACGAAACTATGAAAATATAAGTCCCCCAGATCCACTCCCCACCGTTCACCCCACCGACCGCCGTTGACCATCCAAGTAAAGGTAATACGTTGGCCAATAGGCACATCGACGCCGCCGAGGAATAACTGGCCATCCTGCGGATTATCGAAAGCAGTATCCCATGCAGTAGTCCAACCTGCGTGAACATTGAAACCCTTATCCACTTCATAGGTGGCCAACACGCCCGTATGAGTAAACGGTTCCCCGAACGAATGACAATAGGTGTGAGAATAAAAGAAATTGCCCGTAACCGGAACTCCTTCATATCCCATTGGTGTAAAGAAATGCCCTATTTTGACGGAGAGTTTGTTCCACGCGACTACAGCATATAATTGGGGAATGGCCGATCCATAGACCCCGTCGTCGGAGCTGATCCAGGCGTTATCCCAAGTATATTGGCTGTTTCGGAAGGCTCGGGTGTCGGGGGCATCCGCACCGAAGAGAATGTCGAATCGGAAGCCCCAGTCAAACGGCTTGCATGAGGTATCTGCTGGCTTGTCGATAAAAAGCCAGTTCTGGTCGGAAGTGAACGCATCCCCGACATCCCGCATCCCAATAGGACCATTCGAACGGGCCCCCCAGGCGTTGCCAAACACTCCAGCTGAAATCCATCCCCCAATTTTCAGCCCGCTGTCAAACTTCGGGAACAAGGTCCACGGATCAGGCAGGCTGCCATTACAGCAGCGTCTGCTCCCCCAGCACGGGGGCAGACATGTCAGGGCGGTACTCTCCTCCGCTGCTAATGTGGTGGCCGATTCCGCCCCGGCAGAGCTAAAACCAGCGGGTTGAGCATATCCTTCGCCCTGATAGGTATTAGCCCCTGACTGGCATCCACAGAATTCCATCGCTTCTGCAGCCTGTGAGAGCACCGCACCTCCCAGCAGCCCCCACACCAGAATCACAACTCTCCTCCCCAACACAATCCTTGAATTTCCATAGCGCAGAGTTTTCTAATGAAATGATAAAAGCTTCTGGTAAACTCCGTATGAAGCTTATCGGCATCGAAACCAGACTCTCTCCAAATTCTCCTTTGGGAGGGGGTGAGATTCTGATACAACACTCCTCCGAAGGCAAAGAATGGAATCCTTTTTGTAACAGCGCAGCAGACGTGAAGTTATTCGCCTTTCCCGGGTGAGAAAGGCCGGTGAGTTCGGTCGCCACCAGAGGGTAACCAACCCTCTGACTTGTTTTGCTCTTTCCGACTCAGGCTAAACCTTTTGCTAGGTTCCTGGAAGAGCAGAGGAAGGGGGATTGCTCCGTGCATGTCCTCGTTAGCCTCCCGGAGCCTGTCAGCCAGAGCCTCACCCCCTGTAGCCCCAAGGTCTAAGGCAACATCCCCGAGGCGGAAATTATTTGATCTCCGGATAGTCTCCTTTGCCAAATTAGGGTAAAATATATGTGTGTAACATGTGAGCCGACGGTAGCAGCCTTTGCCCTTTTACCCCGGCGGAAGCATGTAGGCTGTAGGGTATTAAGTTACACTCTTAAGGAGGGTGCTCTTTAGTGCACCTGCAGGTGGGCTTCCTTTCGGCAATACCGTGTTCTTGGCCTGGAGGGCAGTGCTAGGCTTTTCCATTCGGCCTGAATTGTAAAAAATAGTAAGGTCCCATATCACCGGGGTGACAGAAAAACCGATAAAAATTGTTGCAACCCTGTGGCGGAGTAAGCCGATACTTTGGAGGCATTCCAAAGCACTTCCAAAAAATTACAAAAATTACAAAAATTACAAAAGTAGTGGCTAAGTCGATTGCCCCCTAAGAAGCAACAATTTGAGTAGGATTAGGAATTTAGGCAAAAGAAGTAATTTAGGAAAAGATTTTCTGATATCGGGTGAATAGTTACCAAAAAGAGGAGGTTTCCCACACGAGACCAAACCTCCCGTTTAAAGATTCCGACGGAGGTGCCAACCATTTCGCGTGTGCCGGGGTCCCTGGCCGGCTGTGCTAGTTGCACGCCTGACCCCCGCACGTCTCGCAGCGACGCATCCGGTCGCAATCTTTCGGGAGGTTTGCAGAGGGTCGTCAGTGCTTCGGCCAGAGGCGCTGACGACTTTTTTATTGGAGACATCTGGGCTAGCTGCAGTGAGAGCCTCGGAAACTAGTATTTGGAGAAAATGGGCAATTAAGAAAAAAGCTCGGTAATCGCAGGAAACTCCAAAATTTTCTCTATTTTCGCCAATCTTACCAAACTCACGAGTACGCCATTCCGCCGAATTCAATCGACTATCCTATGAGGAGAAAAAAATGGCTACTATATGTTGTATCAAAACGCTTATTGAACACAACAAATTGAGATTCAAGCCCATGGCTTTTTGCTTGGGTAAGAATAGCTGAGGTTTGCCTGGACAAAATGAAAGTTACCTCTCCAAAATGCTGAACATATAGTGAACTTTGTGAACCCTAGATTCTCTACCTGATCGGTTGGCCTACCTGGGCACCTACTATCTATTGGTGCTAGAGATGCTAGAGACCCTATATGTTGTGTTATAGGGAAGACAAGTTAAAATGGAAGGGATATATTTTGGGGCTTCTCTTCCTAGCCCTATATAGGGGATTGCTAGCAGTGCTAGTATCCCTACATATAGTAGGTGTTTGGTTAGGGAGCCAATACCTATCGAATTAAAAATCCCCATTGTTCACTCTATGTTCAGTATTTTACAGAAGTCCCATTCTAGGAATATTCCGCCGGAGGGAAAAGAGGGTTTGAGTCCCCATGGGGAAAGCAGAGATCCGGTGCATCAACCCACTGACTGGAAGATAACTGGAGCAGAAATAAACTTTTCTCTCTATTGGGTTAATTTAGCCGTTGGAAAGGGTAGAAAAAGAAATAGGATAGAGAATATAGGCAATTGTATTTTTAAGGAATTGGAGGTGAATTTGTAGATTCTGGGCAAAGTTTGCGGGCTTATCGCCCGATAAGAAGACTCGGGAGGTAGCCCCAGCTATGAGCCGATTAACACCGGACCTGGTGGTGGATATTTTAGCTCTGTGTCAAGCGGCAGCCTCGGAGATCGCCGCCGCCCTGGGCCGGGGTTTGGACACCTCCCTGCAGGTGTCTGTAACCCGAGCCGGTACCCTGGATCTTACCTCCTTACCTGAAGGCTTTGATGGCCCCGGCTTGGTGGTAGTTTTAAAAGTTGGGGCAGAAGGAGCTTTATTCCTCCTGCCGGAAAGTTGTGGGTTTCTGCCCCCCTGGTACGCGCAGCCTGACCCAACCGGCCAATCGAAGCTGACCACTTTGGCCCAAGAGTTAGGCATGTTGGTGATTCCGGAATCATTGCCGGTAGAGGATTTTCGGGCTGGTCGGGTAGGCAATTTGCGCGAGGCGATTCTGCGGTCCGGGCTGGCCGAAGGAGCCCCCTCAGTTCTATTGGCCATTTCCGGGGCAAAAACGGCCCAGGGCACAGCCGTACTCAGTTGGCCTGCTAGCCGACCCGATCAGGCTCTGACGGAATCCAAACCCTCCGCCCCCCAAGTTTCTGCCCAGCCATCAACCTCAAGCTTTTCTCCGCTGTCGATCGGTTCACAAAAGAGTCTTAGCCCCTCTAGTCCAACGGTTTCCTTGCGAGATTTGCCTCCCTACAGCAAAAGTCTTTTACGGATAAAGATTCCAGTGGCTGTTACCCTGGCCCGGAAAAAACACCCGTTAGGAAAGATTCTGGATCTGGGTGCGGGTTCCATTATCCATTTTGATAAATCTTGCGAAGAGCCGTTGGAGCTGGAAGCGGCCGGATATCCAATCGCTCTGGGAGAAGCCGTCAAAGTAGGCGAAAAGTTTGGTTTACGCATCCTTCGGATTTGTCTGCCCGAGGAACGCATCCTGCCGGTAAAACCTCGTCCCCGTTGAGAAAATGTCCGAGACTGTGCTAAAATGCATTCTCTACATGGAAAGTAAGTTTCATTCTTAACTGTTCGACTTTTGCCATTATTGTCCTCTTGTCGAAAGGAGAAAGCCATAACTGTTTGGAATTACTGGAGTTAGGAAATTATATGGACAGATATGAGGTTCATCCTGACTCCTGAGCAGAAAAGATGTTAGGAAAATTGGCAAAAGTCGAGTTCCACAGAGCCTTAGAGCTTCTAAGGCTCTGTGGAAAACTTCCAGGGAGCTATGGAAATTTTGCCCATATTGCTTGGTTTTTTCGACTCTTGGGGGGTTTGGCTTTCCCCCGGAAAAGGTTTCAATAGCGCTAGCTTCTAACAAAATGAGTGAGTATTTCTACCATTGCTTAGGGGACAGGAAGCTGCTAGAACCATTTTCGATTTTCACATTTTGGAAGCGTCGCTTCGTGTTTTCCCACGGGTTTTCTGGATGAGCAGTTGTTTTGACAAAACTGGGCAACATAGGGGGGCCAGGATTTTGGGTCTTTCGGGTAAAGCTCTAGTTACAACATGAAAACTCCTTGTGGGGGCCACTTTGAAGTTTTGGAAGGACAAGTAGGATCAGGCAAAATCATATGAGTATTTGTCCCTATGATTCTTTTAATAGACAACTACGATTCGTTTACCTACAACTTAGTGCAACGGTTGGGAGAGATTGATCCAGGCCTGCATCTGGAAGTTTATCGGAACGACCAGATCAGTCTGGAGCAGATTGAAGCGAAACGGCCCAGCCATTTGATTATTTCCCCTGGCCCTTGCACTCCGAATGAGGCGGGGATTTCTGTGGCCTGTGTAGAGCGGTTTGCTGGCAAAGTGCCGATCTTGGGGGTTTGCTTGGGCCATCAGGCCATTGCCCAGGCCTTTGGGGGTCGGATCGTTCGGGCAGGCCGGATCATGCATGGCAAAACTGACCGGATTTACCATGACGGTCGAGGTCTGTTTGTGGGGCTTGAAAATCCGTTCATTGCTACCCGCTACCATAGTCTGATTGTCCATCCAGAGTCTGTTCCTGAGGTGTTCGAGGTCTCCGCCTGGTCGGAAGCCCCGGACGGAACTCGAGAGATCATGGGCATTCGCCACAAGCACTGGCCTATCGAAGGGTTGCAGTTTCATCCAGAAAGCTTTCTTACGGAAGTAGGCCATAGCATTCTGGAACGGTTCCTCCAAATGCATACATAATGCCCCGCCCAAAAACTGTGTTTCTGGTTGTAACGTCGGACCAGCCAATAAAGATGCTTTACGCCTGCTCTGTCTGATGTTCGTCAGTTTATCCTAGATTGGCAAGTTTCGAAACAGCCCCCAGTGCAGCCTAGGGAAGAAGCTGGCCGCTATCCCCTAGAACCAAAAGGTGCTCATGGCTGAGGGCAATACCGGTTCCCGGGAGTTAAAAGAACTGTGGAACGTATCTGTCCCCTGAGCATGGGCCTTTTCCTCCACAAGGAAAGAAGAAACACGGGTGGAGCTTCTGCATAATTCAATGAATACATTTTTACATTATTTGGCCTCCTTCTCCTATAACCCTAATCTATAGGGGTTGCTAGAATTGTTAAACTCCTACATAGAGGAGCTCTTTGAATGGGGGCCAATTCCCAGCGATTCGAGAGGTCATATAGTTCACAATATGTTCAGAATTTTTCAGAGGTTCTGTAAATTAACCGGGGATGAGTTCTCCTCTTAGTTCGACTTTTGCCATTTTAGGCCTTCTCCCGGAAGGGAAAAACTCTAAGTCCCTGTAACTATTGGACTTAGGAAATTGTGTGAACAAAAGGAAGTCTCGTCGTAACTACTGGAAACACAAGGACTTCGGGAAAATGGCAAAAGTCGAGCTTAGAGCCTGTCTGAAAAGAGTTTTTTGCCTCACTCGGTAGCCAAGTTGTTTCCCCCAACAGGAGGGGCTACAGCCGAGGATTTGGGCACCTTAGCTACCCAGAGCATTGACTGGCCGTTGGAATGAAGACTGGCTACATCCCTTTTCAGACAACCTCTTACCGGAGGAGAGCCTCGTTATCGGTTGGAGCGGCGTTGGAGTCGGCTGGCGATCAGAAAGGCCATTTCGAGGGCCTGTTCATAGTTGAGTCGAGGGTCCATATCGGTTCGGTAATTCTGGTCTAGATCCTGTTCGGTGAGGCGGCGAGCACCACCTGTACATTCAGTTACATTCTCACCAGTCAGTTCAAAATGGACGCCGCCCAAATGCGAGCAAAGACGGCGGTGGATATCAAAGGCCCGTTCTAATTCACCCAAAATGTCATCAAAAGAGCGGGTTTTGCGCCCGGTTGCGGTGGTAACCGTATTGCCATGCATAGGATCGCAGCACCATAGTACTACCGCACCGGCCCGTTGGATCGCCTCTATCAACGGCGGCAGACAAGTATCGATCCGGCTAACGCCAAAGCGATGGATCAACGTCAATCGGCCCAACTCATTCTGCGGGTTTAAAATCCGTACTAGCTCTACGAGTTCTTCTGGGCTGATACTAGGACCGATCTTTACGCCGATCGGATTGGCAATCCCCCGAAAGTATTCCACATGGGCCCCTTGGGGGTTTCGGGTGCGATCACCGATCCAGAGGAAATGGGCCGATAGATTATACCAGCCGGTTCGACGGGGCACTTGGCGGGTCTGGGCCTGTTCGTAGGGGAGATGGAGGCCTTCATGGCTGATGTAAAACTCTACTCTTGTAATTTCGTCCAATCTCCGGCCAGCTATTGTCTCCAGAAATCGGATACTACTGCCGATGGCCTGCACAATGCGGCGGTACTCCTCGGCATAAGCGGAGTGTTCGACGAAGGCTAGGTCCCAGAATTCGGGGTGGTGGAAGTCGGCAAAACCGCCTTCGACCAAGCCTCGGATAAAGTTCAGCGTCAACGCCGCTCGTTCATATCCACGGAGCATTAGTTCTGGATCCGGAGTTCGCTCTTGCTGACTAAATCCGGGGCGATTGATCAGCCAACCGCGAAAGCTGGGCAAAGTAAGGCCATTTCGGGTCTCGGTCAGCGAGGTCCGGGGTTTGGCATATTGGCCCGCGATCCGGCCCACTCGAATCACATTGCAACCAGTGCCATACACCAGCACCAGACTCATTTTCAAAAGGATTTTCAGTTTGTTGACGATGGTTTCAGCACGGCAGTCCTCGAAACTTTCCGAACAGTCGCCCCCTTGCAAGAGGAATCGTTTTCCCATCGTGGCCTCGGCCAGCTCAGTTTTCAGCCGCTCAATTTCCCAACTGGTGACTAGCGGCGGCAGTTGGGATAGCTCCTGCAGGACCCGCTCCAAGGCCACTGGATCCGGGTACTGGACCGCTTGCTCGATCGGTTTGGTTTGCCAGGAACTCGGCGACCATGGTGAACCCATGGCTACAGCCTCCTTCCTTTTCCCCTCCAGGGTCAGAAATAGCTGTCGGTCTCTCCGACAGTCGCCTATGCCCCCGGAAAATCTCTACTCGCTTTTTTCATACCACTTCAGCCGAACGGAGAGGCCTTATTTTCCTCCCCTCTTCCCTGGCCAGAGAGGAAGCCCTAAAGTGTCATTCCTGCTGGGAATGGCGCCATAGGCTCTTCCTCGGCTAAACTAGGCAGCTTCTTCATTCGGCTGAGTTGTTACCGTTATTCAACGATCCATAGAGGCTCGACCTTTGCCATTTTGGACCTCAGCCCGGCCATTGGTATCTACATAACGGTTTTCTCCTACAAGATCTGGTGGCCTTGCCGAGCAGTTTACCCCAACATGTTGTGGGTCCGAAAAAATGTGTAGATACCAATGCACCCTGGCAGAGGAATGTGATAACTGTCTGTAACTATTGGACCTAGGAAATTAGGTAAACAAGAAGAAGCATTGTCGTAACTCCTGGCGGCAAAACCGGTTAGGCAAAATGGCAAAAGTCGAGATAAAAGCAGTTATCCCAAAAGGTTCCTCCAGGGTTCTTGGTCGGCCAGTTCGGTAACTTCGTAGCCGCTGTCGGTGGGCCGGGCCGGCCCCAGAATCGCTAGCAACCGGGCAGGACGGTCCGAACGGTTAAACGAGGCGTGCACACCGTCGCCGGCGATAAAGACGGCATCTCCTGGCCGAAGCACCCGCTTCTGTTGGCCAAGCCACTGTTCCACCTCGCCTTCCAGGCAGTAGATGACTTCCTCTTGGTCAGGGTGTTTGTGGAAGGCATGGCCTCCGCCGGGCGCTAAGGTAACTTCGATGACCACCAGATGTTTGGCCCCGGTGTCGGCTGGCCGACAGGTCCATGCCAACTGCCCCCAGGAAAGCGTCTCTCGGAAGACTTCTTCGGCAGGTAAAAATCGACTCGTCATGACAGCTCCTTCGGTAAAAAGTAAGACTTTCGCGGAACTAAAGAAAAAAGCCCCCTACCACAGGAGCTCGCTGTTATCCACATCTTTGGAATGGATTCACCCTCACAGCAGCAGCAAACGATTGCCCCAATCCGGGGGATAAATCAACCTTTCAAAACAAGCTAACGGTTACTTTGGATAAATTGCACAATTTGGAAAAAATCATTTAGAAAATCAGCAGATCTTTAGTTTCAGAAAAAGATTTATCTATATTTTCTATTTGATCCATTCTGTGTTGTTCAACGAGTTTTCCTGCTTTGCCTAAAGTGGTGGCCGAGCGTCTGAACTTTAACTTGTGTATAACAGCGAGCCCAGAAGGGAAAGGCGTTTGGGGACACCCAGGACGCCTGCGCTCCGGGCTTTGGAAATGGGAGGCTCTATGGACACCGTTCCCGCTCGA
>JANXAQ010000272.1 GCA_025062105.1 Thermoguttaceae bacterium | reverse complement strand
TGAGGTTGGTGGTAGGAGGTGGGGAGTGGAGAGTGGAGGGTAGGGAGTGGAGAGTGGGGGGTGGAGGGTGGGGGAACTGAGGGCAGAGGGCGGAGGGCAGAGGGCGGAGGGCGGAGGCGGCGATGCGGGTGGGAGCGGTCTTCTTGAGTGGGGAGGCGGCAAAGGGGTTGGAGAAAAATACCCCAAATGAGGGGAATTAACCTCTCCCGGAATTTTTAAAAATTCCGAAAATTTTTCTTCCGAATATTTGCATTCTGGTCTAGACGTTGGTATCATCTAAGAAGATTCACTAGCCATCTTTGTCGGTTAGAGGGAGTAGGATCATGCGGGTACGACAAAAGATGCCGCTTGGGGGGCTGCGCTGGGCAGGGGGGGCAATAGGCGCCTTTTGTGCGCTATGGATTTGTACAGCGCAGGCCGATTTCATCGTCATGGATAAACTTTATGCCTTTAAAGACAGCGGCCTGGGCGGAGCGTACCTTAACTTCCCAAATTTTAGAGATATTTACATTCCTTCGGGTCAGTTGCCAGGACCTTATGGCGGCTGGTACGACGGAAGATCGCATCAGGGTTCTTCGATGTATCCAGGCCATCCGGGTTATCCGTTCCAATTCCGCAATGGGGAAACAGATATTCCTTTGTACATTTTTGATAAGGAACCCGGCGGCTATGTTCCCAATAAACTCCCCGACGGCACCCCCAACAATGTAGCTGGCGCGGCTTCCTACTTGCGTATGGACGCCCTGTGGTACTATAACGGGCAGTGGTCTGGCACGGCCAAGCGGCCGCCATATACACCACCGCCCAATCCTCCATCCCCATATACCAGTTTTTGGACCGGCCCCTCCACTACGGAATGGCCCGGCTATAAAGGTGGCAATGTGCCGGGCAATTGGTTGGACCCTAATCTTCCGGCAGCCGATTTCCTCTCCTTGCCAGGAGATCCCCAAGATCCCACCAAGCGGTCTTATGTGGTCGTTGGTGTCAATGGCAAGGGCTTCCGACCTAGCGGCGGCAATGACCTGTTGATCCAATCCGTCTGGCAAGGTAATGGCCCCGAACAGGCTCGCCTCTATGTAACCACCGATCCTAATGTCCTTACTAACCCGCACAACGTTCCCTATATCTACGTGGGCACCCTGGGCGGAGATATATCCGGCAGTGCGTATCCTGGCTATTCATGGATTACGAATTATTATGTAAATCTTGTCAGTAAAGGAATTACCTACCCCGTTTTGGCGTTTAAAATCGAAGGCATCGATAAGGAAGCGGCCTCGCCGGGTTTTGACCTGTCTTCAGTGCAGGTGAACGAAGATATAATCATCCCTTGGGAGCAGGCGTTCGTACCGGAGCCGGCCAGTGTGGTCTTGTTGGCCTTGGGAGTATTGGGGCTGGCCTGCTGGCGGCTTTGCCGAAGGTAACCTATCTTTTGTCTTTTGGCGGCTGGAAAAGTGGGGTATCGGATCGAGGGAGAACAAAGGTTTTTGAAAGGGCGTCGGCTGACCTCGACGCCCTTTTCGTTTCTTGGTGATAGTAGCCCAATGGCCACTCTCCCTTGTCCTCCCTAGAAAAGCAGGGATCCAGGGAAAATATTTCAAAAATCCTGGGTTCCCGCCTTGTACTGCAGAGACAAAGTCCACGCTCTTTTCTGAGAAACGGCAAGTTTCCTTCATTGGGCTAACGTGTTAGGTTTGTCGGTCTATTGTATTTCCAAGTTTCGTTTGCTAAATTAAGAACTGCTCCGATGGGAAGTTGCCGCCTTGGGGAAGGGTTTGGTTAAGTTTCTAGTCGAAGGCTGTCGGGCAATTTTTGGTCCTTGTCATGGGGGGGAGAGCCATGAAGGGAAGCTGTCTGGTCTGTGGGCTTGGTCGGCGGTGGGCAGGTTTCAGCTATGCAGGGGCGAAGCCACCATTTCTCGTCCGAAACGATGCTCTTTTCCGGCCGAAGCTACATGGTTTCACCTTAGTGGAACTGTTGGTGGTCATTACGATTATTGGGATTTTGATTGCCCTGCTTCTGCCGGCGGTGCAGTCGGCCAGAGAGGCGGCCCGACGTACCCAGTGCACCAACCATCTAAAACAGCTAGGCCTCGCTTTCCATAATCACCATGCCCAGCATGGGTTTTTGCCCACCGCGGGGGGGCCGGATTGGTCTTGGCACATGACCTATATCAACGGGCAGCCTGCCGTGGCGCCTAGACAGCACGGCGGCTGGGGCTTTCAGATTCTGCCTTACATCGAACAAGAGGCCCTCTGGCTGGGCGCTGGAAAGACCAATGATCTGGATAAATCTATTCAAGCCATCAGCACTCCGCTGACGGTTATGTTCTGCCCCAGCCGACGCAGGCCCGAAGTGGTAGTGGCCAACTGCTGGTACAAGTATCCCAACGCGGGCCGAAGCTACGGCCATGCCAAAAATGACTATGCCGCCGGAAGCCTCAATTGGTCGATTCAGTTTGCCGACGGGCGCACTATCTCGGTTACCGGCGGCGTAGGACCTGTTGTTTACAATAATCCCCTAGACACCGAAGGCTATACCATCTACAAAGGGGTGATCGGCTGGGCGGAAATCCGAGACGGAACCAGCAACACCCTGCTATTGAGCGAAAAGCGGGTGAACCTCTCCTTTCTGGGCCGAATGATCGCCAACGACAACGAGGGCTACACCTGCGGCTGGAACCATGATGTGCTTCGATACACCGATCGAGTACCTCAGCCGGACTTCTATCACGAATCCAATTACGACGATAGTTTCGGCTCCTCGCATCCGGGCGGTCTGAATGTGCTTTTGTGCGACGGCTCGGTGCGGTTTGTTAGTTATTCGGTGGACCTGGAGACGTGGAAACGGCTTGGTCATCGGCAGGACGCCCAACCGCTGCAGTGGCCGTAGGATTGCCGGCCAGCCGCTAGAATTGCCGTACCATTGGCCCTTCTACGAGCCCCGCGAAAGCGGGGTCCAGAAAACTCCTCTCGCCCCACCGCGGGAGAGGGTGGCTTGGCGTCAGCCAAGCCGGGTGAGGGGGCCTTGCTCCGAAAAGCGGAACCCCCCGGCCAGAAGGCGGACAACTTACCAGCGCCTGTAAAGGAAACGGCTGTCCAATCCCCCTCACCCGGCGTCGCCTTCGGCGCCGCCGGCCTCTCCCTCGGAGGGGAGAGGCGAAACAAACTCCTCTCGCCCCTATGCGGGAGAGGGTGGCCTGCGCAGCAGGCCGGGTGAGGGGGAAATCCCACCCTCGCCCCACCGCGGGAGAGGGGGAGGGAGGTCCTGGATTCCCGCTTGCGCGGGAATGACATTCTTAGCCGTTGCAGAATGCATCCAGCTTCTGTCTTCCAATGACTCTAGGTTCGGGGGAATCTTTATGCGAAAACGCTGTTGGCCGATGGGGTTGGGGCTGCTTGGGTTAGGGCTGGTGCTGGGGGTGCTTATTGGCTGCGGCGGCAAGGGGCAGGAACCTGCTGTGCGGGCCAAGGGGCGGATTCTGATGAACGGCAAGCCCCTGGCTGTTTCGCCACAAAACCGGGAGGTAGGAATCGGATATGTCCGGGTGGAGTTTTATCGGCTCGGCCCGGACGGCAAACCACAGGATCCGCCGGAAGGTATGGTCGTAAATGAGGACGGCTCCTTTGAACTAATGGGCCGAGGCATCCCGCCCGGCAAATATCGGATCGCCGTGTATCAGTATGATCCGGATGATAAACTCGGGGGCCGATTCGATAAGGATCGCTCGCCCATCGTGCGGGAAGTTACCGGCAAAGAAGATCTGGTAATCGACTTGGCCAAGCCGTAGGGCACAGACCAAACCGGAGGGAAAGGCAGAACTACGGGTCGGGCAGCTTCAGGAGTCGGGCTAGCCAGACGCCTTGAAGAGAATATTCGGCTACTACGGTCGCCTTGGCCAGCAGGGGTTCAACGACGGCCAGGTCGGCTTTGCGATGGTAAACAATAAGCCAGTAAATCGAGCTCTTCTTTGACCCCAGGGGTTCTGAGGGAACAGGAGCAGGATGATCTGATGGTTTTTTGCCCACCAATGCGCTGTGGATGTTCGGGTCCCAGCCGATTAGCTCCGTTTGACTTTCTGTTAGGGCGGGCGAGCTGATAGCAATGCCGGGGGCTTGAAAAGGGGCTAAATGCGGGGCAAAAAGCACCGGTTGGCCTGGGGCGTTGGCCGCCGCTTCTTGAAGGAGAGGTTCCCGGACTGCATCGGCCCAGTAATTGACTTCTAGTCCGAGTCGATCCGCGCCGGCCAGGCTGCCTACCAAAAGATTGTAATAGCTCAATTGACATGGATGATAAAACACCAGGCCCACCCCCTGCAGGGCCACAAAGGCCAGCAGAAACCCGCCGATAAGCCGCCGGAGCTTCAAGGTAGCAATACGTCCGCCGCCGGAATCATCCGCTGCTTCAAGGGGCCTGGATTCCTGCGTGCGCAGGAATGACATGGAGCAGGGGCGTTCGTGGCTGTGTTCCCCCTCAGAGGGCCCGGCTAGCGCCGGGCCACCCTCTCCCGCAGTGGGGAGAGGGTGGGTTGTCTGGATTCCCGCTTGTACGGGAATGACACCAGGGGTGGGCAGGATGTCTCGGGTGGTAGCCGGCGCTCCCTCAGCCGGCCTGCCTGACGGCGGGCTGCCCTCTCCCGCAGTGGGGAGAGGGGAAGTGTATTTCCGTGGGCGCAGGAATGACATGAAGGGGAGCCGGTCAAGAATGGCGGGAAGCATTTGTTTTCCAGATCGGCTCACCCATAGGAGAAACATTTCTTGGACCTGGCAGCATCCCAGACCGACAAAGATGGCCCAGATCGGATAGACAAAAAGGAAGAGCCGTTCGCCGTCATAGACTGGCACACCGGGCCAGGAGAATAGGAGCAATCCGGCCCCAGCCAAGCCGGCCAAAAGGCCCCATTGAGGCTCCTTTGCCCAAGCCCGAAGGCCGGCCCATAAACCCACCAATCCCAAAAGCAAAAGTCCCACCGGCACCGTCGTGGCAAAGATCAGCCAAGGATAATGCCAAGGAACTTGGTAGTCGAGCCAAACCCGGCCCAGATAATAGACATGGATCGGCTGACGCTGGGTGGCACTGGCCAAGTAAAGCTGAAGATGCTCGACGGTGGAATACCATAGCCAAGGCCAACCTGTAAAAAAGATTGCCCCTGCCCCAGCCGACCAAATCAGCACTTTTGGCCAAAAAGCGGCACTGGCCAAGCAGCCTCCTTGTACCTTTTTAGCCAAATGTAGGAGACCTCTTTTTATCCTCTCGATTAGCGGAAGAGGGGTCGAGGGAGGAGGCAGTGAATGGCTTAGAGATATTTGCCCCCTCACCCGGCCAGCCTGAGGGCCGGCCGGCCTCTCCCGCGGTGGAGAGAGGCAAGTTTTTTTCGACGGTGGAAATGCAGGGCGGGCTTTTCGAGGCAGGAGAAGCCAGGCGATCACCACCGGCCCGATCAAAAATGCATGAAATCGACTCAGCAGAGCAAATCCCCAACACAGGCCAGCAACCAACCAACGCCATTGGGGCCAAGACGTCCCGGCCCTGGCAAGCAGCCCACGGAGGCCGGATGGGCGGGTGGTAGTGGTTTCGGCCCAACCGGCAGCCATAACGGCAGCCAAAAGCCAAAAGGCGGTCCAGATTTCCAAGGCGGCCAGATGTCCATGGGCAAAGACCCGAGGCATCAAGCCACAGGCCAAGGCGGCGGCCGTACCGGCCAGAGGCCCTGCCTGCCGGGCCGTCCAAAGACCCACCAAAAAAATCAACAGCCCGTAGCCCAAACCAGCCGCCAGCCGGGCGCCAATAATCGACACCACCTCCTTCTGCCCTGGAGCCGGATCCACCAACCGATGCACCAGCCCCAAAATCCAATGGATCATCGGCGGATGCGCTGGCGGTCCGCCTGGCCGAAACGGAAATACCTCCTCCACTACCGGCCGAGTGAAAAACACTAAGCCATACCGCTCCAAGGCCCAGACCTGCCGTTTGGCCACCAGCGTGTGATACGGTTCGTCACAGGTGATGCCTGGCCCGGCTTGGTGTGGGGCCAAAGTGGCCAAAACCGCCATCCAACCTGTTAGGGCCACCACCACTGGGCCAATATACCAAGCCCTCCCCCAAACAGCACGCTCTGAAGCCATCCGGAGAACCTTTCCGAACGAGCACCTCTTTTTGGCATTTTACTTTGCCGCCCCAGAGCGACAAAAGCGGAGAGCCAACGGCAGAAAGTAGAGACCAAACAAACTACATAGTAAAAAGTAGTGAGCAAAAGGCTGCGACCAGAGAAAAACCACTGCCTCGATAAGAAGCCGCTACCAGAAGCAATGCTTGGAAATTACTCTGCGATCGGTCTGTAGGGAGGCTGCAAGAAAAAAAATATCCGTCGCGGGGGTCTTGCCGCGACGGGTTAGGCGGAAGCGGCGAGTGGAAGGATGGTGGATTGGCGTTAGGAAGAGTGGACCTTAGACCAGTTCTTTTTTAGCGCCGATCAAGGTCCGGAGCCGTTCAGCCAACAGGGCTACATCGAACGGCTTTTTGAAGGTTTCATTGATCGCCGAACGGTCGAAGCTCAACATGCTCCCGTCGTCAGGTAACAGGGCGATGAGGATGACCTCGGCGAATTCGGAATTACGACGTAGGTTCTGACAGATCTGCAAGGCTTCCGTGCGCCCGATAGAAAAATCGACGACAATGCAATCGGGGTGGAAGCTTTCGGCTTGCAGACCTGCTTCAAATCCGCTGGCAGCAGTAGCGAATTTGAAGGATTTTTCCGGAGGCAATTCCCGTTTGAGGTTTTCAATCAGGACCTGATCTTGCGAGACGATAAGCACTTTGGCAGTCGTCTCGTCTTCCAGCTCTCCCAGGGGCATTCCGTGTTCTTTGAGGAACTTAATCAGATATTCCCGCGGAATACGACGGTCTTGAGACCCTGGGATACGATAGCCTTTAAGCCGGCCCGAGTCGAACCATTTACTGACGGTGCGCGGGGCCACCTTACAGATTTTGGCGACCTGACCAGTTGTGAAGACCTTCATAGCAGGCACTCCGATAACATTCGCAAATATGTTGGAACCGTTCCGGCACTCCCCACAGGTTTGTACCGGAACCAACCACCCCTGCTTGCGCCTCAGGCCGTTTGTCGATCCTTCGAGCCGGCTGTGGGGTGAACCGGCCTGGCGCAAGCACCTGGGTCGGGGCGTAAGGGATTTTCTGTCGGAGGGCTGGACTCAGCTCCCTCTGATCCGCACCTCAGTAATGAGAATCGGCAAGAAAGTTTCGGAAAGTCAGAGAAAATCCGTAAAATAGAGAAAGCTCCGTCCAACCCAACTCCTCCCCAATATTGCCCCTATCCGTCGTATCCGTGGGGTAGGTAGAACCCGTTTAGGTGGAATCCCCCTCTCGGTAAAGCCGGACAGAAGCTCTGTCCCGCTCACACAGCAAAGCCTCGACTGCGTTGGTAGATTCCCCCCTAGCGGTTTAACCGATCCGAGGCGATTTTCCACCTCCAGCCTCTGGTGGAATGCGCCTCCGAAGAATAGTTTCGATTCTTCCACGAAGAGGACTTTAAAAACTTTGTCCAATCGTAGCAAAGATACCGGTCGTAACGATTATATCAGTCCAGAGGGTTTGCCGGTGGGGAAGATCGCCTCCTTGAGGAGCCTGGCTGAAAAGAGCTTTTTGGCTCACTCGGGAGCCAAGTTGTTCCCCCACCAGGAGGGGCTACAGCCGAGGATTTGGGCACCTTGGCTACCCAGAGCCTTCACCGGCCGTTGGAATGAAGACTGGCTACATCCCCTTTCAGACAACCTCTGAGCTCGCCTTTTGCCATTTTCCCTAACTCCCTTTGTTTCCAGTAGTTACGACGAGAATCCCTTTTGCCACACAATGCCCTAAGTCCAACAGAGACAAGGATTTAGAGTTTTTCCCCTTCCGGGAAAAGGCCTAAAATGGCAAAAGTCGAGCTGAGGAGCCCATCTGGCAGAAATACCATCCCCGGCTAGATGGCCCCCCGCATTAAAGAAGCCACTACGGCTGTCAGGTAAGAATAAGAATAGGACAACCTGGCTGTGACAACCCGCTCAAGGATACCGGTCCAACGAGCTCAGCGGAAATGAATGCTTGGCAATTACGTCTTCGGGCTGTCTTCGGTAACAGGTCCGAAATGGGGACCCCATTTTTCGGCCAATTGCTTTCCAAGAGCTAAAACCCTTCGCTCTTCCTCCGGACTGAGCGGTTGGAAGGCCTGAACCATAGCAAGATTTTTGCGGAGCTGCTCTTTATTGCGCACCCCCAGATTCACGGTAGCCACGCCAGGCAAACTCAGAGCATAATTGATCGCTTGTTGGAGATACTCTATGGGCATCAGGGCCACAGAATTAGGATTTCCGTAGCCGCCGCCTTCAGGATTAGCCCCGCCAAAGACCTTCATGGCGACAATACCGACCTGCTGCTTTCGGGCCAGGGGAAGGATACGTTCCTCAAAGTTGTATGTGTGTCTATCTACAAAATTGACTGCCACCAAGATCACATCCAATTCGCCGGACTCCAAGAAGGGAATGAAACGGGCAGGCAGATGATGGCCAGAGGCGCCAATAAATCGGCATTTGCCAGCCTTTTTCTGCTTGAGCAGCCAGGTAAAGACCCCTTCTGGCTGGAAAGTGCCTTCCAAATTAAGATTTCCTAGCGAGTGGTAATAAAGCAGGTCGATGTAATCGGTCCGAAGCATTTTGAAGGAATTGGCCAAGGATTTTTCAGCTTCTTGGATGTTATTGGCTCGCACTTTAGTGGCTAAAAAGATTTCTTTTCGACGTCGGCCCAACCCCAACCCGACACCTTCTTCTGCCTTATCATAGGCGGGGGCCGTATCAATGGAATTGATCCCCAAATCAATGGCCTCGTTGACCAAATCGGCGATGTCTTGCACGGTTACTTTGGGCGAAAAGCCACACGGAGCGGTACCTAGAGTCATGATCGTTACTGGCACATTGGTTTTGCCAAGGATCCGGGTTGGGATCGGGTGCTCAGCTTTGGCAGAAGCCGGCGGTGACTCAGTAGCAGGCCCTGAAGCCGACCCGAGTATCATGCCGCCTATAGCCCAAGTACTCTGGGCCATAAATCGCCGCCGCGAGATGGAATCATACTCTGCTTTGGACATAAGCTATTCTCCTTTCACATAGAGAGGAATTGTATCTTCGGGAAAGAAGGAGGCAGATAAGACAAACTTTTGGTATTTTTTGTAACTTCTTTTGTTTCAAGGAATTAAGATTGGAAGCTTCTTCGTTCCGCAAAATGCTTAATCCCAATATGTTCAAAGCCTGAGAACATTGAAGCTCGAGTTTTGCCATTTTTAGAACCTCCTGCCGGAAAGGGAAGGCTCTTCTCCTTGTGGCTCTGTGGAAAGGTGGTGCGCACTCTAGGGAGGTATTGCCCATATTGGGCGGTTTTGGTTCGGTTTTGGGGGTTAGGCCTCCGACCGGAAAGGGCTTCCCCAGAGCCACCCCCTGTAATTATTGGAGTTAGGAAATGGCGTGAGCAAAAGGAGCATTTGCCCTCACTTCTGGAGCCAAACCAAGTGGAGCCAAACGAAGGTTGAAAAATGCCGAAAATCAAGCAAAGAGGTTCTCCCGAAAAGGCATTTGCATCGCAAAGACAGAGGACCTACTTGTCTCCAGAATCCCCAACGTCTTATTTTATAGGACCATCTAGGGAAGGGCCGGTTAGCCCAAAATCCATTCAAAAAACTTCAACACTCCAATTTCAGGATGGCCTCTGAACTCGACGTTTGCCAATTTCCGGGAGCAGCCCCTTTTGAATATCCTAACCCTTGGACAATATTGGAGTTAGCAAATTTGCTTGGTAAAAATCCTAAAAACTTAAGTCCTTGAAATAAAAAAAGTTACAAACATGGCAAAAGTGGAGTTGAAGGAGGTGGCATCCTGAAAAAAGGTAAAAGGCCGACTCAGAGAACATCTTGACGAAACAAGACATCGCTTTTCTGTCGAGGGCCAAAATAGATGTACATAAGTGAGGCAGGAAGCACCAGACTTCTGGAGACCGCAATCCGGTCCTACCTCAGCCTCTGTCGCCACTCCATCTTGGCGCTATGGCTGCTTCTGAGTAATGTTACGCAAAATAGGAGAAAAGTCAAAATCCCGGCTACTTTTTGGCAGAGGTATGTTATGCGGACTTGCCGGGTAAGGGGACTGAGGCACATTAATGGCTTTGACGCCCTCAGCCAGAGGCGTTAGTCCTATAGATACCCAAAAGGAGCCATGCAGGGCTGGTATCATCAGATCGTTCGTGGGGATCGGCGGGGTGCTTTGGCAACCGGGGTGCGAGGCTTTTTGCATGCGATTTCGGTCGGATATGGGTGGGTAGTCCGATACCGGAATTGGCGGTTCGATACAGGCCGTGCCAAGGTACACCGGCTGCCGGTCCCGGTAATCAGCGTGGGCAATTTGACGCTCGGAGGCACCGGCAAGACGCCCATGGTAGGCTGGTTGGCAAAATGGTTTTTTGATCGCCATCTTCGGGTAGGTGTTATTAGCCGGGGTTACAAAGCCCCACGCTCCGGAGTCAGTGATGAGGCCCTGGAACTACGGCGGCAATTGCCCGAGCTGATTCATGTGGAAGATCCAGATCGTGTCCGGGCGGGTTGGAAAGCCATCGAACAATTCGGCTGCCAAATCCTGGTAGCCGACGATGCCTTCCAGCATCGCCGCTTAGCCAGAGATCTAGATATTGTGCTAATAGATGCAAAAGAGCCGTTTGGTTTCGGCTACCTTTTTCCACGAGGTTTATTACGAGAGCCTATCGGCGGACTTCGGCGGGCGGATGTGATAGTACTTTCCAGAGTGGATATGGTTTCAGGATCTCGGCGAAGCCAGCTTCGGGATCAGATTCTGGCCGTGGCCCCACAAACCGATTGGGTCGAAGCTGTGCATGAACCGATAGAATTGGTTAATGCGAAGGGGGAAACCGCACCAGTGCATGCTCTGGCAGGCCAACCGGTGCTGGCCTTTTGTGGGATCGGACAACCAGAAGCGTTTCGATATACATTAGAACACTGCTCCTACCACCTGAGCGATTTCCAGGCACTGCCGGACCATTATCCTTATCGGCCCCGGCAACTCGCTCAGCTAGCAGACTGGGCCAGCCAATGGCCCGTGGCAGCAGTTCTCTGTACGTTAAAAGACCTTACGAAAATCCCTCAAGACCGAATGGCAGATCGCCCGTTGTGGGCTCTTCGGATCGGTATTCGATTGGTCGAAGGAGAATCGCTCCTAGAGAACCGTCTGACTCAACTGATGAACAAGGCCTTGGAGATCGAACAAACCCGTGCATAAGGAAACGGAATTATTTTTATAGCATTTCGAGCTCGACTTTTGCCATTTTTCCTAACTGCTTTTGCTTCCAAGACTTACGCCGAAACATCCTTTTGTGCACCGAATTTCCTAAGTCCAATAGTTACAGGAAGTTAGAACTTTCCCACTCCGGGAGGAAGCTAAAAATGGCAAAAGTCGAGTTTCGAGTTGTCTCTAATCTAATCAGGTTGCTGCGTTGCTGAGAGCCGATACATATTGACTCTTCGACTAGAAGCCCGGAATGCCAGTGGCCTAAAGTCCAAAAAAGCCTTTACATAATTTAAAGGATATATTTTTACCATTTTGGCGTCCTTCTTCTCTAGCCCCATCGATAGGGTTGCTAGCACTGCTAGCAACCTACATATAGTAGGTCGGTAACTGGGGCGGGCCAATCCCTACTGAACCAAAAGTCCCTAAAGTTCACTCTATGTTCAGAAATTTGCAGAGGTTCTTTTCCTTCGACTGATGCCAATCTTGCTAACTGCTTTTGTCTTTGAGAGTTCCGATAAAACGCCCTTTTGTTCACCTAATTTCCTAACTCCAGTAATTCTAGGGAGTTATGGCTTTCTTCTTTCGACAAGAGGCCCAAAATGGTAAAAGTCAAGTTTACTATGTTCAACAGAAATCTCTGCAATAATTCAAAAGAAATATTTTTAGTACCATTTGGGCTAGTCCTGCCTCTAAGACAACATATCGGATCGCTAGCATTGCTAGCAGCCAATGGATCGTAGCTGTCCAGCTAGGAGAACCGAACGGCTAGAGAATCAAAAGTTCACAAAGTATATGTCCAGGATTTTGCAGAGGTTCCAAGATTTTTAGAGGTTTCTTGTTTATTTATTCTTTCTAATTTTCCTACATTCCCTATTTTCTGAAATAGGAGATCGCCCAGCAATTTTATAGAGCATAGTAATAAAGCCCCACAAAGCCCCACCGGGCTAGGCGAATCCGCTCACTTTAGGGTATATTTCTCTTTGTATCAGGGTAAGGAAAAGGAATGCCGTTTTCGTTTCCAATTTCCCACTAGCGAGGTAGTTAACTTCCCTCAGAAAGAGAACACCTCGGAGGGGGTATTTCGGGTGCTGCTTGCACGCTGCTCCCGCACGGGGTCGTCATCGGGCCTGAAACTGCCGAAGGTTGCCCGGGAAATCTCCTTTTGCAAGATTTTTGCACCATTGCCCGGAATACTGGCTTACCGTCAGCCGAGCGGGGATTTCCTCCCTCCTCCAGGCTTGCTGTTATCCACAAGTTGGCGTTGAAGCGTTCGAACTTCACTTTAGGCAAATCCCAAAAGCTCCTTGAACAACGCAGAAGGGATACAATAGGAGATCTAGCTAAGACGGTCTTTGAAACCAAGCACTTTTTGCTCTTGGAAGTGATTTTTTTCCTAACTGCTGCGATTTCTCCAAAGGAACAATTAGCTTCTTTTGAAAGGTTGGTTATTCCCCTGTTTGGGGCAATCATTTGCTGCCGTTAGAAAGAATGGAAAATATCTCCCAAAAATGTGTATAACAGCCAGCTCCTCCAGGGGATAGAGTGGAGGTGAGGGGAAATGGAGCAATCAACCGGCCTTTTTACCCATGCAGCCGGAATTGCCTTCCGCAGGGCCGACCTCTTGCTCGAAGGGAACAAACAGCTCCTCCGCTCGGTTATGACGTTCATATATTTTTATTCAGCGGGTAGGAAGATCGGAGTCCAGTCTTGGGAGAAAACGGGCAATTTAGGAAAACAAAAACTAGAGAAATCCTAGAAACATAGGGAATTTTGAAGGTTTTCTCTGTATTATTCCTTAGTCGCATTTTGGGTACTCCCTTTGGGAAATAGTTAGCTTCTTTTTTCAGAGGTTTGGTGGACATGGTGGTCAACTTTCCTCAGTTTCGGTCTTCGGCGGAAAACTGTTCTAAGCAGGAGGTAAAACCACGTCGGAGTGTGCTGAATCGGCTGTTGGAGAGTCGATGGGCCGAACGCCTTAGCTATGAGGAGTATCGGCAGAAGGTTCGGCATGTGTATGATGGCCCTCGAGGAGCCATTTTGGCAGTTTGTAGTATGCTTTCGGGGCATTTAGCCTTTGGTGAGCGGTTGATCCGGCAGCGACGGTTTGATCTCCGGGGGGCCAGGAATATTTTGGATGTGGGAAGCGGAGCTGGTCAGATCGTCCAGCATCTGCTCAAATATGCAGATCCCGAAGCAAAGATTACTTGTATTGATCTATCTTGGGAAATGCTCCGGCGAGCTAGGCATCGGCTGCGCAGCGATCGGCCCCGCTATGTGGTGGCCGATATGTGTCGATTGCCTTTCGAAGACGAGCAGTTTGATTGTATTACCTGTGGCTATGTATTGGAGCATGTGCCTGATCCTCGGATGGGGTTGGCGGAATTAGCTCGGGTGATGATGCCTGGGGCCAAAATGTTGCTGCTGACCACAGAAGATAACTTCTCTGGGGCCTGGACAAGCCGGGTCTGGTGTTGCCGCACTTACAACCGCCAAGAACTCCGCCAAATCTGCGAATCGCTAGGGCTCCACTGGAAGCAGGAACTTTGGTTTAGTAGGATGCATCAGTGGTTTCGGGCCGGGGGTATTTGTGTGGAAATCATCAAACAGGCCCCCTCACAGAGCCTGCATGGGAATGCCCAGGCGGCAGGTTAGCTAACCGATCAGATTTCGGCCTCCCAGGGGTACCTCTATCTTGACTTTTCCCATTCTAGGCCTCGGCCTCGAAGGCCACTGTTCTGACTCGTTGTACCTATTACAGATAGCAATGGGAACAGAAGGAAATTTTGTCGTAACTCGTGGAAACAAATAATTCAGAGAAAATGGTAACAGGCGAGTTCTACACCTACTCTTGCTTCGATCCTCCTTGGGAAAGCAGCCCGGTCCCCATCCTCCCATAGCACCGGAGGGAATATGCCCTGTGGATGAGTTAGGCAGGACTATTGTCATTACCGGCCTAGGAATTGTTTCGCCGATCGGCATCGGACGGGAGGCTTGTTGGGCCTCTGTGGTGGCAGGCCAAAGCGGCGTCCGGCAGCTCAGCCTGTTTGACCCCAGCGGGCTACCGGTCCAGATTGCCGGGCAGATACCCGATTTCGATCCCAAGCCGTTTCTCTATAACCGAAAAGCTCTTAAGGTGATGGCTCGGGACACCCAACTGGGCGTAGCAGCGGCCAAATTAGCCTGGGAAGACGCCCAATTGCAACCCGGTCTAGTGGATCCAGAACGGATCGGTGTGGTTCTGGGCGCCGATCGCATTTGCAACCCCGTGCCGGAAAGCGAAGCTTCTTATCGAAACTGTATGGTCAATGGCCGTTTTGAATTTTCTCGTTGGGGGACTGCCGGGCTGGAGGCCAGTTATCCGTTGAGCTTCCTTCGGGTGTTGCCTAATATGATTGCTTGTCATATTTCCATCGCTCACGACGCCCGAGGTCCCAATAACACCATCCATCAGGGCGAGGTCTCCTCCCTATTGGCCCTTGAGGAAGCGGTTCGGCTGCTTCAGCGCGGTTGGGCCGATGTCGTCTTGGCCGGAGGGGCTAGCTCCCAAATGGATCCTTATGATTGGGTACGGCATTGCCGACTCGGAGGGCTATCTGCCCGGCAAGATGATCCCGCTGCCGCCTGCCGACCTTTTGACGCCCATCGGGATGGAGAAGTGAAAGGGGAAGGGGCGGCCATCTTTGTGCTGGAACGGGCCTCCGATGCCCAGGCTCGAAAAGCTCCTATTTTAGGCCGAATCCTGGCTACGGCCAGTGCCAGCGAACCTTACCGGCCCGGCCGACTACCAAAAGGCACTGCTCTAGCACGGGTCATTCAACAAGTCCTTCAGCAAGCCAGACTTACTCCTAAGGACTTAGGCCATATCAACGCCCATGGGCTAAGCACGCAAGAAGATGATCAACTGGAAGCACAGGTACTTCAACAATGGGTGCCAGACGTGCCCGTAACAGCACCGAAGAGTTTCTTTGGCAATTTAGGGGCAGCCAGTGGGGCCACAGAACTTGCGGTAAGCCTTTTGGGTTTGGTCCATGGGGTGATCCCGCCTACGCTCAACTATCACACCCCAGACCCTGCTTGCCCCGTCCCAGTGGTGCATGGCAGTCCCTGGCAAGCCAAAGGCCCGATCTTGGCAATTAACTGGAATCGGTCCGGCCAAGCAGCTGCCTTGATCGTAGCTCCTCCATAATATCCTCTGCCCAAATGATAAAGACCCCTTTCGAAAATCCTGAACATATAGTAACTTCATGCCCTTCTGATTTTATAGCCGTTTCGGTTTACCCACCCAAATCAGCTGCAAGCTATTGGCTGTTAGCAATGTTAGCAACCTAGGTTAGGGGGAGTAAGCCAACATGGTATAAGTATAAAAATATCCCCTTGAATTATGCAAAGGTTCCATAAGAAAACTCCCCCCTGCTAGCTGGGGTGCAGCTGAAATTTCGTTACTTCATTGGGCAAAATGAATAGCGAACCTTTGCAAAATCATGAATATACAGACAGATAATTTTAGGAACCTTTGATTCGGTAGGGGCTGGCCCGCTCTATTCATAGATCTACTCTGCGTAGCCCGCTAGCAGTGCTAGCAAGCCTATCGATTGGGTTAGAGAGAGGTACCCAAATACTGAAAAAACACTCCCTCAAATTATGCAAAGGTCCCATCGTTAAAATATCGGGACCCTCTGCTAAATTCAAAAGGATACCATTGGGGCTATCTTCACTTTAACACAACATATAGAGGTGCTAGCATCCCTAGCACCCAATAATTAGTGGCTGTCAAATCGGACAACCGAGCGGCGAGAGGATCAAAGATTCACAAAGTTCACTGTATGTTCAGGATTTTGCAGAGGTTCCGTCGCTTTTCCAGTCCGAGCCCTAATGGCAAAACTCGACCTAAACGGACAACAAAAACAACCCAGCCTCCCTACTGGCTTTTCCAGACCAGAGGACTTTCGCGTAGATATACCCACTGGCTTGGCAGCCGGAAAAACTACTTACGGTTACCGAGCCGATTTAGCCCCAATATCCCATTGGTAGGCGTGCAATTCCAGTCCCAGCAGCACCACCGCCACTGTAATGGCCACCAAACTGAGCAAAAGGATGACCGTATATCTGTCCAGTTGGTCGGCCAGACGTTGCCAGAAGGTGGGACCTGCTGGCACTTCTTCTTCCTCCTCCTCCTCAGCGGCTGGAGGGTGTTCTTCCGGGATTGCTTCGGAAGGAGGCACTTGTTGGGCAGCAGTTTCCATCTCCGGAGCAGTAGTTTCTAGGGGAATTTCCAGCGAACCGGTGGACTCCCCCTCAGGTTCTTTTCCCATCGGAATCTCTAGAGACTGTTGCTGAGGTGAAGGTTCCGGGACTATCCCAAAAAATTCCCCTTCCGGAGGGGATTCAGGAGCCCTCTTTAAAAAATCGGGACTTCCAAAATCAGCGGGTTCTTCCGGGGGCTGGGACACAGGCAAACCCTCCCTAAAAAGGAAAATAGAGGCTCGGCTACCGCCAATCCTGCTGACACAGGCTATATAGATTTTAGTATAAACTGCCCTTTTCTATTTTGCCAGTAAAAACTCTGACAACCTCCTCGCCTCTTTCGTCATTTACACCCCTCGGGTAGAGCTTCCCCACCAAAATAGGGTAAAATCATTCCAACAGCTTAGGGATAAAGAACTTTTCATAATATGCCCAACATTCCAGAATACCCAAACTGGAAAGAAAGATTCAGGGAAAGCCTCCCAAAGGTTTTGGGTGGAATATTTCTTCTTAATTGGGTTTTTCTCTGAGGCTTTATTTAACCCACCACTTAATGTCCCCATCCCTCCCTCAAAATGTGATAAGACCCAGGCGCTCTTTAAAGGCCTT
Source organism: Thermoguttaceae bacterium (assembly GCA_025062105.1). GTDB lineage: Bacteria > Planctomycetota > Planctomycetia > Pirellulales > Thermoguttaceae > JANXAQ01. The sequence continues at coordinate 2,149 of JANXAQ010000272.1, read as the reverse complement.
CTCTCCTGGGTACCTGGCAACTAAGAAACTTCTGCAAAATACTGAACATGGGCAATCTTTGATTCGATAGGCATGCGGTCACCCTATCCAAACACCTACTATATGTAGGGCGCTAGCCTCCTAGCAACCCTATATATTGGAAGGCATGAGAACAAAAAACGGTATCAATATATCCCTCCTTTGAATTGAATTATGGAGGTTTCCTTAATCCAAGTAAGAGCTCAGCCGGTCGAACATCCTTCGTGTAAATCTGAAAACCAGATGGATAAAATAAAAAATTGTTTCAGAACCCAAAGACTTTTTGCTCTTCCAAAGGCTCCTTCTTCCTGACTTAATTTCTCCAGAGTACCGGTTGGCTTCTTTCGAAAGGTTCGTTATCCCCCTAGTGGGGCAGTAATTTGCTGCCGTGGGTATGCTCAATTCGGGGGCGGCTGATTTTTTTGGGTCAGGCTAGGGGATTTGCCGAAGATAGGCCGTCCTATGACCTATCGAACCATCCCCACTGGTAGCTCCCACAGGCAAAAAGGCTCCGTACGGTAGGAGCCGGGAGTCGGTTGAAGGAGTTTAGGACCCTTTATGTCCGAAAGGAAAAAGGGGAGTAAAAGGGTTTGGGGTGTTGGAAGGTGCTGAGTTTGGGAGGTGCTGAGTAAAGCTGGTTCGCACAGGACCGGAAGCCTACTTTATGTTGCCCAGTTAACCCACAGAATTTCAGCCACCGGGTGCGGCTGAAATTCTGTGGGGGAATTGGGCAAGATAGACAATATAGGCAAAACAAGCCTAACCCCCAGAAAGCCAAGTTTGCACAAAACCTACCCATTTTACTTCCAATAGACACCTAAACTCCTTCCAGAGACTCATTGCCCCTGGAATCGGGGATCCGGAGCTTTTTGCTTTTGAAGATGCCAGTGGAAGAGCCGGTTCGAAGGCCCTGGCGATTATCTATGTTCCCCAACTCTTCTAAACTGACCACAAAAAATCTGCCGCACCCGCCGGACCCGGTTCCTTTGACAAACTTTTTAAGTCGAAGTAAAATTAGAAAATTACTGCAAAGGGAGTTTCCGCCAGGAAAATGCCTGGGTCCTCGTTTCTGGGGAGGCTAGCCCTGGTAAGAGGCCATTTATTCATTTATATTGGCGCATCTCTGGGAGTGCCTATGGACGCGTAAAACCGAATCTAGAGATGGACCTATATCTTGCCTCGGGGAAGGGAACTGAGAGCCTTTATAAGGCGTTTAGACCATCTGTCGAAAGGGGCGTCATTTTGTACATGAGACTTACCTCTGAGTTCAAGGATGCCCACGGGTGATCACAAGGGCACCGAGCCTATGGGGGTGTAGCTCAGTTGGGAGAGCGCAGCGTTCGCAATGCTGAGGTCGTGGGTTCGACTCCCATCACCTCCACTAAGTCGTTATGCAGTAAGGATTTACGATAAGCAGGAAATTGCACAACCCTGAAATCCTTAAGGCCTTCTGTGGAAACTTTCTCTATCTTGCCAGAACATGCATACACGTGCTGCGCCGGTTTTTGCGGCGCCAGGAGGCCGGAATTTCCGCCGCTGAATGCCAGTATATCTACCCCCTTCTCTGGGTGTTCCCATTGCTTGGCCTCCTCAAACATGCGGTCGTTCGGATCGACGTAATGCCGTAGGGCAATAGAAGGGATGTTGGCTAGCCATTTTGCTACCGTTACCAACGGAAATGCCGCTGCTAGATCACTCTCACAACTTGACCGCAAACTATGCCAGAGCCTCGGCCAAGGTTCCAGGCCAGCCCGCCGGATTGCCTTGGCCAGCACCGTTCGGAAATTGGCGTTTCGCCATAGGCATGGCTCTGGGACGTTTTTCCTCCACTCTTCAGGGAATACCCGGATAACCCCTTTGGTGGCCGCCACACAAGTTGCTTCCCGGAGTGGCCTTAATAGGGGGAATAAAAGCACCACCCGGTAGGTTTTCCTCTGTTTCTCCCTCTTCGGCCTGGGGATAATCAGTTTAGGAACCGCTGCATAATTCTGGGTTTTAGTCCACTTGGGCATTGAAGGAAAGGTTGGCAGCCGACGGCAAAGCCCAAGAAGGACTCAGAGGCTGTCCTAAAATGGGGATTTGGCAGGTTTCCCATGGGTTTTCGCCGACCGCCTCCTATCCTTCAGTCTCC
>JANXAQ010000253.1 GCA_025062105.1 Thermoguttaceae bacterium | reverse complement strand
GATTTGATTTTACCGGGCACATGCGTCGGCTTTGTGAGGACCTAGTAGCGCGGACTCCGGAGCTAAGGCATATTGATATGAGTCGGGTTTTAGTGGCTGCCGCTCAAGTGCGGACCAACCATCTGGAAGGAATCCATGCCTCGTTGACGCCGCTACGTTTTCCTGGCGGCGGGAGTTTTTTGTACCGGGCTGGTCGCTGTTACACCCTGCCACGGGTGCTCGATCCGGCGGGTCGAGAAATGCTTTATATTTTGCGGTTTTATCTACCCAGGTTTGCCGATTTAAAGTTTAAGGAAAAAATGGTTACTATTGTTCATGAGCTTTGGCACATTAGCCCGGCTTTCAACGGTGATTTACGACGGCATCGGGGCCGCTGCTACGCCCATGGCCGATCACAAAAAACCTATGACGCCCATGCGGCCCGGCTGGTAGAAAAATATTTAGCTCAGCATCCTCCTGCCGAGCTTTATGAATTTTTGCAGTATTCCTTTCACCAGTTGCAGAGCCGGTATGGAACCGTGTATGGCCTGCGGGTCCCACGCCCTCGGCTGATTCCGGTTCCTTCGGCACCATCTTCTTCTAAAGAAGGCGGATATTCCTCGTAGATTCTCTTTTCAAGGAGATGCTCTATGGGAGGCCATCGACTTACTCGCCGCAGTTTCACCCGGGTAGTAACTACAGGCACGTTGGGCTGGACAGCTTTGTCGGCCCAGCAGGTGTTAGGGGCCAATGAGCGGATTCGGCTTGGGTTTATCGGAGTGGCCAATCGGGGCACTCAACTCATGGATGCCTTTCTTCAACATCCCGATTGCCAAATTGTAGCCCTGTGTGATGTGGATAAACGTACTCTAGAAAAGGCCAACGCCAAAGTAGAGGGCCGGGCCGATCTGTACACCGACTTCCGCAAAATGCTGGAACGTTCCGATATCCATGCCGTGGTCATCGCCACGCCCGACCATTGGCATGCCCTGCAAACCATTTATGCTTGTCGGGCTGGTAAAGATGTTTATGTTGAAAAACCTCTCTCTATCACCATCTACGAGGGACGTCGGATGGTAGAAGAGGCACGAAAGCATCAACGCGTGGTCCAGGTGGGTACCCATCGGCGATCTTCGCCCCTATTGGCCCAGTTGGCTCAGTTATGTCGGGCTGGCAAAGTAGGCAAAATCACCGTCAGTCGGGCGTATCGGCTCAGCAACATGGCACCGACCGGTATCGGCCGGGCCCAGCCTACTAATCCGCCCCCAGGACTGGACTGGGACCTGTGGCTGGGGCCTCGGCCTGTAGTGCCCTATCGGGAGACCATTGCCCCGTATAAGTTCCGATGGTGGACCCCGTATTCCTCGCAGATGGCCAATTGGGGCGTCCATTATCTGGACTTCATGCGATGGATGACCGATGAGTTGGCACCAACGTCCATCTGCGCCATGGGCGGACGCTTTGCCGTCGATGACGACCGCACTATCCCTGATACCATGGAGGCCTGTTTTCAGTTTGCTTCGGGCCGGCTTTTTATCTTCGGACAGTATGAAGCCAGCGGCAATCCCATCTTCCCCTATGGGGAAGTGGAGCTACGGGGGACCTTGGGCACAGTCTATGCCGATGAACGAAAGTTTAAAATCATTCCGGAACGTGGCGGCCAATTCCAAGACCCCAAACCCCGAATGGAACCCATCGAACAATCCGCCCCAACTCCGTTTGTCGATAATACGATCCTGCATGCCCGCAATTTCCTAGATTGCATCAAAAGCCGACAGAAGCCCAACGCTGACGTCGAAGAAGGTCACCGCTCCACCACCATGAGCTTACTGGCCAATATCTCTCTGGTGGTAGCCCAGCGGCTGGAGTGGGACGCTCAGAATGAAAAAATCCTCAGCCCAAAAGAAGCCAACGACCTCCTCCACTACGAGTACCGCAAACCCTGGTCGCTGGACTAAAAGCTTCTAACAAAATCAGTTTCACACCCTCCGCTAGGGGGGGCTAGAAGCACCTCAGAACTGTCTAGTTTTCTCATTTTGTTAAAGGTTCTAACGGGCACAGGTAGCAGCGCGGGCATTCCAGCTACCGGTAATGCGGCCGTCTGGGCCGCATTAGCGGCAGTATGGCCCTCGCTCTCTGTAGGCGTTCGGGCGTTTCGACCGCATCTGCCGGCAGTAGGAGCATCCGGCCCGCAATGGCCCAGCAGGGCGCCCTCTTCCCTGCCCAGAAAGGCTATGACTGCAGCACGAAGAAGCACCAACATGGGCATTCTGATACGGGTGGGGCAAGTGCCTCTGCCTAAGATCGGCTCCTATTGCAGCCCGAAGAAGTCAGCCTTCGGTTGACCGGCTTAAGAGTTGCCGATCCCCGTTGTTGCTGGGATCCTGGAGTTTTGGTCTGAATAGCTACATGTCTCTAGTCTTCCGCCTCAGGAGTCCCCCAAATCGGCACGCCAGAACCCCGGATAGGAAACCCAAGGCGTTTATCGGCCAAGTAGTTAATCAGCGGTCGGCCAGAATACCAGCGGCGCAAATTTCGACAGAACAAGTCGGTCATATTGTCGATGCGCCATCGGCTCTGGCCCGCTACATGGGGAGTAATGATCACGTTGGGCATGTCCCAAAGGGGGCTATCGGCTGGCAGCGGCTCCGGATCGACCACATCCATGACGGCCCCAGCCAAATGGCCGCTCCGAAGGGCTTCGATCAGGTCCTCGGTTACCACCAATGGCCCTCGCGCCATATTGGCTAGCAGCGCCCCCCGTTTCATCCGAGCCAAGCGCTCCGCATTAAACAGCCCCCGCGTGGATGGATTCAGCGGCAGGCAAAGGATTACCACATCCGACTCGGCCAAAAGCTCATCCAGCCGATCTGCCGGCCAAAGGGCGGCCACTCCGGCCGGCTTATCCACCGGAAACATATCGGTCGCCAAGATGCGGGTTCGGAAAGGCAATAAAAGTTCAGCTATCCGCCGGCCTACGCCACCAAAGCCCACTATCCCTATGGTCAGCCGATGCAGGTCCTGCGTGGGCCGACGGATGAATTCATGACGCTGTTGGCCCCGGAAAAACACCGGTAAGCTCCGAAACCAGGCCGTCAATAACGCCACAGTGTGTTCGGCCACTTGGTCAGCCAAAACGCCCGAAGCACTCGTTACGATAATATCCGACTCAATGACCGGCGGCACCAGGCAATGGTCCATGCCGGCCGCAGAAGACTGAATCCATCGGAGCCGACCTCGCCGAACCACCGCCTCCCAATCCACCGGAACCTTCGCATGACCGCAAAAGATGTCCGCCTCCAGGATCTCCTCAGCAATGCGCTCCTGGCCGGCATCCACAATTTCATCGCCCGGAGCCACCGCCGCTAGGATCTGTAACTTATGCTTGGCTTCCACCGGATAACAAAGCACTATCCGCATGAGCAGTTAACCTCTGGAAAAAGTCTAAAGTGTTTTTCTCCAAGCAAAACCTTTCCACCCAGATGTTTTCCCCAAGCTCCTGGAATCTCGACTTTTGCCATTTTGTAACTTCTTTTATTTCAAGGACTTAGACTTTAAAGATTTTTGCTCAGAAATTTCCTACCCCCAAATATTTTCAAATGGAATAGGCGATCCAAAGAGGCCCGGCACCCTGGAAATTGGCAAAAGTCGAGCTCCAAGTATTCGAAATATTTTAGGAACCGGTGCATAATTCCGGGTTTTAGTCCACTTGGGCATTGAAGGAAAGGTTGGCAGCCGACGGCAAAGCCCAAGAAGGACTCAGAGGCTGTCCTAAAATGGGGATTTGGCAGGTTTCCCATGGGTTTTCGCCGACCGCCTCCTATCCTTCAGTCTCC
>JANXAQ010000239.1 GCA_025062105.1 Thermoguttaceae bacterium | reverse complement strand
CCGAAGCCTGTTTTGCCTATATTCCCTATGTTGCCCAATTAACCCACAAAACTTCCGCCGCACCCTTTTCGTTTTTCGTCCCTCCCTGCCCTCCTGTTTCTATTTTATGGTATCTTATTTCTTTATTAAGAATCCCATGATGATTTTCCCTGAGCGAAGACAACTCTGTTGCTCTGCGAGCCTGGGGTCGTCTGAGCGGAAGGCGAAACCCGCTACGAGGGGCAAAAAGGCCAGGGACTCTCGCATTTTCTCTTTCACCCTGCCCTTGTCCCGCGGCGGCTCTCTGTTGTACCACATCTTTTGGGATGGATTTGCCATCCCAATGGGAGAAAATGATTGCCCCACCTAGGGGAATAACGAAGTTTTCAAGAAAAGCCAACGGTTACTTTGGAGAAATGAGAGGATTTAAAGGGGCTGGTTCTAGAAACCATTTTGCATATATTTTATCCATTCTGTGTTCTTCAACGAGCTTTCGGGATTTGCCTAAAGTCAGTCTGAGCGATTCAACTCAAATTGGATATACTTCTAAATTGGATATGCCAGCCAGCCCATGGCGTGGAGCGGAGAGAAGTGGAGAGGAGAGAAAAATTAGCCCATTCCTCGGGGGGGAGGCGTTATAAAACCTAAAAGATTGTTGATCTGCCAAGGTAGGGGAATCCGTAGCAGTAGGCAATTTCCAGCGAGGAACTCTGTATGCAGGTAGGCTGTAGCATTCCCAGGCTTGTTCCGGCAGTAATAGTTTGCGGGACGGCATTATGCTGGGCAGTCGAAATTGTGGCCTTTCAAAAGCCGAACAGACCGCCGTTAGAGTCGTCTGCAGGTGGATCCAGTAGTGTGGAGGAGGATTTTCAAAAAATTTTCCGGGAGTGGAAGAATCTATTGGAACAGCTGCGACGGTTGGTGGAAGAATACAGCATAGCGGATCCGGCTCGCCGGGCCGAGATCCTGCCAAATTATCGGCAGCAACTTCAACACAGTGAGGCGTTGCTCCCTCGGCTGGTGGAGGCCGCTGAGAAAGCCTACCGCCACTCACCACAACCCGAAAGCCAACTTCAGGAGTTTCTGCTAGCGTATTTCTACGAGCGGGTGGCGCAGGATGATTATGAAATTGCGTATCGGATTGGTTCCTTGTTGCTGCAGCGGGGCTGCCAAGATCGACGTCTTACCAACATGACCGCTTATGCTGCGTTTTGTGTCAACCAATATGACGAAGCCTGGCAACTGTTTCAGAAGGCCAAAGCAGAAGGCAAATATCGGCCTTTAGATCGGAAAGATGTGTTGAATGCTACCGTGGAAGAATTTTTGCGAAATCCGGATTCTTTTCGAGAGGCTTGGCAGCGGGAACTAAAATTCCGTCAAGCCGAACAACAAGCGGACAATCTGCCCCGGGTTCGGCTTCGCACCAACCGAGGCGATCTGGTGGTGGAATTGTTTGAAGACCAGGCTCCGAATACGGTGGCCAATTTCATTTCCCTGGTGGAACGGGGTTTTTACAATGGCTTGACGTTTCATCGCGTCATTGAAGGCTTCATGGCTCAAACTGGCTGCCCCAAAGGCGATGGTACTGGTGGACCAGGTTATGCGATTGCTTGTGAATGCTATCAGCCGAACCGCCGACAACATTTTCGGGCAGTATTGAGCATGGCTCATGCGGGGCGAGATACCGGTGGTTCCCAGTTTTTTATCACCTTCGTCCCGACGCCGCATCTAGATAGCCGGATCGATCCCAAAACTGGCCAGCCAGAACTGGACCCGGAAACTAGTCGGCCTTATGTGGGCCATACCGTTTTCGGCCGGGTCATCGAAGGGATGGAAGTGTTGGCCAAGATTCAACGCCGAAGCCCCACTAATCCAGACGCTCCTCCCGCAGACAAAATTTTGAAAGCAGTGGTACTCCGAAAGCGGCCGCATCCGTATGTGCCCCAGAAGATTGAGCCGGACCGGCAGACCGATCAGCCTCGGCCCGATGCGCCAACGGAGAAAAAAACTGAGTAACCATTCCGCCATAGGAACTAAGCACGACGTTGGTCATGTTCCCTAACTGCTTTTATCTCTATAAGTTGCGTTAACCCTCCTTTTGTTCACTCAATTTCCTAAGCTTGAAGTTTGCCTTTTTGGTAACCTCTTTTAGTTTGGGGACTTATCCAAAATATTGAACCCGTAGTGAACCATATCGACTTTTGATTCTAGAGTCGTTCAGTGCTTCTATCCGAATACCTACTACCTACTGGGTACTAGCAATGCTCACACCCCTGGATGTTCTGTTAGAGTGAGGGCAAGCCAAAATAGTATAAAAATATTGCCTTTGAATTATGCAGAGGTTCCAGAAAATAATCACCCCACCTAGAGGAATAACGAAGTTTTCAAAAGAAGTCACCTATCTCGACTGTTGCCATTTTTGGCTTCAGTCCGAAAGAAGAATGCTCTAACTCTTTATGAATATTGGCGTTATGAAATTGTATCGAGAAGAGCCCCTTCGCCCTAACTCTTGGAAACACAAGGAGTTAGGGAAAATGCCAAAATCGAGACCTATTCCTTCGCAGAAATGGTAGCTTATGTGGGAATCAGGAAGGGGATGGTTTCGGCAATTATCTTGCATATATTGCTTATATCATCCATCTATGCTGTTCCACGAGCTTTCGGGATTTGCCTAACCTCAGTAGGAGCGATTCGACTCTAATTTGTGTATAACAAGCGAGCGTCGGGGAGGAGGCAGCAGCCAGAATTGTCTCGATTTTTTGGTATAGGGGTTGTAAGGTTTGATGACCTGCTAAGGTAACGGAACGAGTTACTTAACCCAACTCTGGGGAGTTTCGATAATCCATGGAGATTCTACAGGCGTGTTTTTGGTTTACACTCGGACTGGTAGTGTTAACAGCCGGGGGGGAAACGTTGGTGCATGGGGCGGTCCGATTGGCTCGGGCGCTGGGTATGTCGCCGCTACTGGTGGGGTTGACGGTGGTAGCCTATGGAACCAGCTTTCCGGAGTGGGCCGTTACCCTTCAAGCTGCTTGGGCTGGGGCCGGTCAGATTGCCTTGGGCAATGTGGTGGGTAGCAATATTGTTAATGTGCTTTTGATCTTAGGGGCCTCAGCGGCCGTGGCACCCCTGACAGTTTCGCTGCGTCTGATCCGGTTCGATGTACCGCTGTTGATTGGCGTATCGCTAGCGGTTTGGGCAATGGGCTGGGACGGGCAGATTGGTCGCCTGGAGGGGGCAGTGCTGGTGGCTGGGATTGTGGTCTATACTCTTTTGATTGTTTGGGCGGCTAGGCAAGAAACGTCCCCTGAGGTGGCTGAGGAATACACGGCTGCGTTTCCCGCCCCGCCAAAACGCACCTGGACACGGGTAAGTTATTATGCTGGCGTTTGTGTGCTAGGTCTGGCCCTGCTGGAAATGGGTACCCGATGGATGGTTCAGTCAGCAGTAAACATAGCGCTGGCGCTGCAGGTGAGCGAATTAATTATTGGGCTGACGATTGTGGCCGTTGGAACGTCGTTGCCGGAAATGGCCACTTCACTCGTAGCTGCTATCCGCAAACAACGGGATATTGCCGTGGGCAATATTGTAGGCAGTTGTCTATTTAATTTGCTTTTGGTGTTAGGATCGGCTGGGCTGCTGAATGCGGAGGGAGTACCGGTACCGAGGGAAGCCCAATGGGTGGATTTACCGGTGATGGTGGCCACCGCCGCTGTTTGTCTGCCGATCTTCTTTACTGGCCAGCGGATCGCTCGGTGGGAGGGCTTTTTCCTGATGGGCTACTACCTGGCCTATACCTGGTATTTGGTGTTGCGGGCCACTCAGCAGGAAGTAATGGTACGATATTTCCGAGAGGCGATGTTTTTGTTTATTATACCTTTGTCTATTCTCACTCTGATGGTGACCACCTGGCAGAGTTTCCGGAAGGGGAATCTTTGCCAACAAATGTCCGGTTCTTGTTCTTCAGGGGGAAGTGATCGAGAGAAAATTGGACTAATACAACAAGATTCGCCAGGTGCCGGCGCCGGCTACACGATATTGCCCGACGCCGAGTCGGCCTCCCCAGATAAGCCAAGGCAGTAAGACGGCTGGCACCTCCTGAAACACCGCTCCGCCTACAATTCCCCGAAGTTGGTAGCGCTGGCATTGCCGTCGGCTTAGATGCTGCTGCCGAAACGGCCGCCAAAAGGCGGCCTGGGTTTGGACGGGCTCGGCCAATTGTTTAAGGGCCTCAAAACAGACGTAGTTTTCCAACCAACTGGGGTTCTGGTCCTCTGAATGGCCGAACTGGGCAAAAGCTCGGCCCACCGTGCGCAAGCAAGCACGGAACAATTGGAAAAATGTTGGCTCCTGGACTAATTGGCTCGTCCGCTTTTCTTCTTGCGTTTCTTGGAGAAACAGCGGGCTGAGCAATTCTAATCGAAGCCAGGGGATTCGACCTCGCTGTTGCAGGCTGGCATCCAAATCGGCGGCCGAAAGCCGATACAGCCCTGCTGGCCAATCTGTCGCTGCTTCCAGGGGCGTAAAAGCCACCCGGATTCGGTCGTTTCCAAGTCGGAAAAAAGTCCCGGCAGCAGTGATGTGTTGTAGGATCTGGGGACCGGCCGCCACAGCGCGGCGACCGATCAGGGTCATCCGTACTTGCACCGCATCGCCTGGATCCGCCCACTGCGGCACAGGGAAGAAAGGGGCCAGGCTAATAGCCCGTTGGCCTTCGGCTTGTCCTTTCCACAGCGGCCAATCCGGCGGCGGATCCGGTTCAAAAGTTAGCCCATAGGCACAGCTGGCCTGATAAGGGCAACCCCGACAAAAGCGCCATTGGTGTTGTTGTTCTTCCGGCGTCCATCGGCACAGGGTGTTTTTAAGATGCATAGCCAACATGCCGCGAACGGCCGGCCCCAGCCACGGCGTCAACCGCCCTTCAGCGGCAAACTCCATCCGCAAAAATTGCGTCTGGACCAATAATTCCACGGCCATCCCTCCCGGGGCTAAGAAATGGCGGAGGTTCGGAGATCAGATTTTTCTATGCCTGGCCACCTTCCAATAATCGATTTTTTCCTCAAATGGAACAGGACGACGACTATTTTTAGCCATGCGGGTTTGGCAACACATCACAAAACAACCTTCCGGAGCGGCGTCGTACAAGGCAAGACTCATGATTTTTTGCCCTGCTGTTAGGTCCACGATCAATTGTTCCGGAGGGGTTTGGCCAAGGAATTCGGAGATGGCCTGTCGAAATTCCTGGACTAAATCTCCATGTTTTTCATTCATAAATTGGCGAGGTACACACGCACATTCCAAGCCCATCTCTTTCAGTCGAGTGAGAATGCTCTGACATTCTTGTTTCATCTCTTCATTGAAGAGCAATAGAGAACGCTGAGGCTGAACTAATCCGACGGCTAATTCAACGAGATCATAACTCTGACTCACAATAATTACCAAACAGGTAAGTTTTAACTCAGGTAGATCGGGAGCCTTCTGCTTCCGTACTTCTGGAAGGATCCATTCCCTGTAATACCGGCGAGCGGTCTCGTCGTCGGGGATGCGCAAGAAATACTCCTTCCGGCGTTCTGGTGTGGCATCTAGGCCAGGCGGTACTTCCAAACGAGCTAAGTACGGCTCCAGGCACTTCCGTAATTCTACCGGCCCAGACGGCAGCGAGAGGATTTCTAAATTGGCTTGAATTCTTTCCTGCGAGAAGAATTGGTGGGCCTCCTCTTCTTGGCCCGGCGGGACAAACAGCATTTTGACGCCCATTTGCCAGGCGGCCAATGCCTTGGGGCCTATCCCCTCCACCTCACAGATGCCCTGTCCTACCCGGTAGGCCCCAGTGGCCCAGACAGTCGGATCGGGGGAGCCTTCCCAATGGGCCAGCAGCAAACCGGCTGCCAACACCGCCCAAGCCGACTCCCACTCCCAGTCTAATGCCGATAGATCATATTCCTGAAGCCATCCTTCCCGGAAAGGCCGAAGGCCCCATTCTGCCTTCGCGTCGATTTCTTTTTCCCGGCGAAGCTGGCAAGTTACTCGATCCGCCAATTCACATAATCCTGTGGGTAAATGCTTATCATGAGGCTGATCCTTCACCCACCGGACCGGAAAGACGAAGGCCGGCAGTAACAAGCCCAACTGCTCCGGACGCCGATTGACCACTAGTGGCCAGCAACAGCCGCTTTCCTGAGGTGGTTGTCGGGCAGGTTCCCAATAGGAGAACTTTTTCCTTGTCTCCTCGGTCTGCCCATGCAGCCAGAAAGCATAAGACCGGGCCTTCTGGAGTACTTCTGGCCGGAGCCACCAGGGGGCCAACGGGCCCATTTGTTGAGCCACCCAATAGGCTCTAGGCTCCGAAACTTCCTCCAATCGCCCACCACAAATCTGTTCTAGCCACTCATCAGTTACTCGGTGGGGCATGAATGCTCATCCCCTTATTACCCCCCTGGGCTTTCTCCCCATCCTCGAAAGAGATTGAGGGTTGTAATGCATGGGGAGGACCCCTGCCGATATTATGCGGGGTTTTCTCCCGATCCTAGAAAGAAATTGATGGTACTACTCAGCTTTTCGCTCGTTCAGGAACGATCTTTTCCCACTGTACTTGCTGAATAATTCCTCTCGAGGGGGAGGCTATGGACCGAGGCCAACTGGACCAGCCACGCTCAAAGGCCATTTCCGACTCCTACTACCGAGCCAAGCAGTCCTCCAAAATTGCTCCCCCAATCTATGGCCTTTCAACGGGTTAAGCTGTTGGGCATCAGAAAGCACTGGCTGGGAGCCGGTGCGGCAACAGTCTAGCCAGAACGGGTTTTCTCCCACCCTGCCCCTCCCATAAAGAAGAAGGTTAGAGAAAGTACAATTTTCCCACAAAGTCTGTGGTTTATTGGAGAGGTAAAGGTGCGGTTAAGAGTTTTCCACGGCCGGCCATTCGGTTCGCTCTGGGCCGACTTCTAGGATGAGTTCGGCTTCCGGCTGGCCAAGTTGCTCTCGAAGTCGGTGGAGCGGAAACCGGGCTAGACCGGCTGGTTCAATATAGGCTTCCACCCCAGCAAGCCAAACCGGCTGTCCACCCAAGTCCGTTGCCAACTCCTCCTGAGGAGTTAAAAACTCCATGACCAACATGGTATTTTCCGTGGCTTCGGCGGGGATAGACAAGCGGGCACGGAATCGGCTATCTGGAGAAGTCCATTGAAGGAATGTTTTTATTGGCGGCCAAGCGGCGGGAGTTTCGGCGGCGGCCGCATACATGAACCGAATCTGGAAAATCTCCCTGGATCGGTGGCGAGGCAAAACGGCTGGCCGAAGCAGCGCCGGCTCTTCCTGAGGAGGCAGCTCGGCTGGCTGACGCCACTTCGGTCTTCCTTCCACCAGCCGCCGCCAATCTTCCCCAGCCGGCAATGTACGTCGGCAAACTTCTTCAATTTTTCGGTCCACCGCTTCTAATGTCCCATCTAACCACCATGGGGGACAAGATTTATAAGGTTCGGCTAGCATTTCTCGCCAATTATTCAATAACGGTAGCTCCACTACCGTGGAAAGTAGCGCCAGGTTGTCCGGCTCTTGCAATAGAGCATCCAATTCCTGTAGTGCAGAGCTTAATTCGTCCAGCGATTGGAAAAGCGCTACTGCTTCTGAGCCGTCTTTCCATCTGGCCAGTAAGGACTCGCTAAGCGCCTCCATGGCAAAATAGGATTCCATACAGGCCTCCAGCAGTTCGGCACACATTGCCTGAGCTAGGAAGGGATCAGCTTCATCCCATCTCTCAGGCAACTGCCGAGCATCTTCTGCCCATTGCCGAACCTTCTGGGTAGCCACCTGGGCAGCGGCAATGGCTTCTGGTTCCGGGAGCACACCGTCTAAATCTTCTGGCACTTTCAGCCCAAAGATTCGGCACCGGCCCAGGGCAACGGCCACTTCGTAGGCCGCCTCCTTGGCCCTAGCGCTTACCGGCCCGCCCAGGTCAAACTCCTCCAACTCGGAGGCACAAAGAGCCTGCCGGAGCTCTTCGATCCAGCCCATCGGATCCGTTCCATTATATTGATTTCGTAGAATTGAATTCATGGCTGAACTCCTAAAATTGGAAAGTTCCCCAAAATACTGAACATATAATGAACTTTCGATTCTCTAGCCGTTCGGTTCTCCTCGCCGAACACCTCCTATTGGTTAGATGATACCAATCCTAGCAAGCCTATATATTAGTCCAGAAGAGCGGCAGGCCCACATAGGACAAAACATCTCCCTTAAATGATGTAAAGGTTCCGTTATTCCTAGTCTGTTTTCCATGGCCGAAGTCGATGAGGCTTACGGTTTTGTGCCTGGGGCGGCTCAGCAGCCGGCCAAGGCTCCAATCGCCCTCGCCAAGGACTGCCTGGCTCCCCAGACAAAAAGCCCCAGGTCTGCCAGGTTACAAACCGAATCCGAGTCCGATACTGCGGCTCCTCTCCCTCCGGGCGGACCAACACTTGGTAAGTTTCATCCGGATAACACAGACCGCGGTTATCAGCACTCCGAGAGCAGTATCGCCACAAAAGGGTTTTTACTGTCTTTTGCCATCGTTGATCTCTATTTGTTTTTACGCCACAGGGCTTCGGAAAGTAACAGGTCATCAGTTCCACCTTGCCCCCCTTTTGGTGGGCATAGGCGGTGGCTCCGCTTGGCAGTACCATTCCCCAGACCCGATATCGGGTCTCTCCCGCCTGGCCGGTCTCCTTTACCGGACGCATCGCATATAACAACACTAGCGGCCTCTCCAGGCTATGGCGAACTTCCGTCTCCAATCGCCTCAAGGCCTGTTGACCCTCTGCCGTTTGCTCTGAAGCTTCCACCGGCTGATCTATTAACGCCTGTCGAACCGATTCGGTGAGTAGTTCGGACCAAGGTTCCAGTTCGCACCGGATATGCTTTTCCAATATATGGTGCCATGTGGAAACCGGCACCACCATCTGGGTTTTTTGGCCTTTTGGGGCGGCAGGGTCAGTCGGATCCGGCAGATCCTGCCAAACCGCTAAGATGGCTTCCTGGACTGTCTGGCTCACAGCTTGTCTCCTTCCCCAAACACTTCTTTCAGCACCTCCAACGCCCGATACCAATGCTGACGGATGGACGAATAAGGCATTCCTAAATGTTCGGCCAGAAATCGAAGGCGAGCGAACGGATCGTCGTACTCGGCCAGTTCCGGAGGGGGAAACTCCCTGTCTAATCCGGCCCTCTCCACCCACTGTCGCCACGTTTCTGGAGGCACCCGCCAGGCTAAATCCGCCGCCGCACATACAATCACCCGCCTCAATACAGGCAATTTCTCCAGAATGGCTATCTGCCGGGCACAAAGCTTTTCCCTTTCCGCTACGATTTGCCAAACCGGTCGGGTGCGGGTACTTATGGCCACCTTCTCCAGGCCTCCTCCGGTTTCTTCATCGTATAGATCTGTCTCCAATGGTTCCTTTTTCCGTCGTGCGGTTTCCGCCCGGCCCAAATCAATCGCCAACCGATTCAGCACCGTATAGCACCATGTGGAAAATCTCCCTTTGGCAGGATCAAACTGCCCGAGGCCTTCGTAAACATGGGACTCATATTGGCTCCGAAAATCTTGGAACCTTTGGCCGCTTAACCTACATCGGGCCGCCACCTGCCGGGCAAGGGGCGTAATGCATTGGTCCGTCAATTCTCGCCAGGCATCGCTTCGTTCCGGTTCCGGAGCAGTGAGAACTTTTTGCACCAAATGGGCCGCCTCGCTGCAGAACGGCGGCTGTCTCAAACCACCAACCTCCGCCACAAGTATCTCCTTTATCCACTTTCACCGACTCTGTTTCGCCTTCCAGATTAACTGCCTCCATGGTAGCAGTTTGACCATCTTTTGTCCAGCAGCGTATTTTCCTGAAGTGCGGCTGAAATTCTGGGGTTCAATTTGGCAAAATACACTACCATCCTAATCTCCGGAAATCCGGCTTCCCCAGCATCTACCCATTTTGATATAGAGTGGCTCTTTGAAACCCTCTCCGAGCGGAGGCTTAAACCCAACAAAACTGACACAAAACCAACCCGTATGGGGAAAACCTCCCCAGACTGCGGACAACCTTTCAACAGAGCCATATACAGTCCTAAACTCTTCTCCAGAAACTCATAGCCTTTGCCTCTGGAATCCAGACTTTTTGTTCCTGTAAATGCTAGACACTGATAGTGGAATAGAAGTGCACATTAGGTATTTTCACCATCCTTCCTGAATCGAAAAAATCGCTCTACGTCTGAGATGCCTGTTCGTAAGTAACCTTTCCCTCGAATGTCGCAAAAATGGGATTCCTATGTAAGCAGCCCTCCAGATGTTTTCATGTCAGCTATGCCGGTTTTCCCCTTCGGCGGAAAGAAGCCGGGATTGAAGGGGAAAAATAAGCCCACTCCATTCGGCTGAAGTGTTTCCAAAATTGCAGAAAGGCCTCCGCTACCGCTAAATCAATCAGGCTTTGCGGCGACGAAGGGCCTTGTGCGTAGATAGGCCGAAGGCCGAAAACCGCCGGCCGCTCATAGAACACATGTAAAATTGATCCTTACTCCGCCGATTGGGATTCCTTCGGCCAGTTTCGGCGAACACTTGCTGTTAGCATGGTAGCGCAAACGCCAGCGCTGCCCCGGTAGACAATCTGCGCATTTTTCCATTTCCCCCGCCCAAAAGCCTACGCTGGCAAGCAGACACTCTGCAGGTGAGTGTCCCGATGCCTATCCCACCCCATGGGTAGGGTAGCGGCCTCGATAACGCTCTAAATCTTAGATCGTTCAATCGCCTCTTCTTGGCCTGGGGGATCCGCCCGGCAGGCCAGCCTATGAGGAGAGGTATGACCTCGTTGTTTCCAATGGCCTCTTCTTGGCCTAGAAGATGCGTATCTCGGATGTGGACTGACCTCCGGCCGCTGGCCCGAAAGTTTTAAGGGCCACTTCTTGGCCTCCCGTATTGGATGGGCTGGGAAACCTGCAAAGGAGTCCGCTCAGATGTGTTTCAATGGCCTCTTCTTGTGGCCTAGCAGATGCACACAATGAAATGCCCGCATTCATCAAGCCCTGAAGCTATTTATTTCAATGAGCCTTCTTGACCCGAGGATGCGCAAATACACGAATCGGTTGCTAATGGGAAATCCGGCTGAGAGTTTCAAAGGGCTCTTTTTTGGGCTATGGTTTAAAACGTTCAGCCAAGTATTGTAATTATAATTAGCCCATAGTGTGGTTTTCAATGGGGCTGCTTGGCAGGGTGCGACTGAAATTTTGTGGGTTAACTGAGCAACATAGGGAATATAGGCAAAACAGGCTTCGGCCCACGGCAAACCAGCTTTGCACAGCACCTACCTATTATAAAACAAACCCTTTTGCTCCCCTTTCTCCTTCCGAGACATAAGCACCTGAAC
>JANXAQ010000073.1 GCA_025062105.1 Thermoguttaceae bacterium | reverse complement strand
GAAAGCGGAGGGGCACTTTTACCGTTCATAAAGGAACCTCTGCATAATTCAAAGGAGATATTTTTATACCATTTTGGCTGGCCTCCCTCTAACACAACATATAGGGGCGCTAGGATTGCTAGCACCCAACAGATAGTAGATGTCCTGGCAGGACAACGGAACGGCTAAAGAATCAAAAGTTCACAAAGTTCACTGAGTGTTCAGGATTTTGCAGAGGTTCCATAAAAAAATTTTTGTGAGAGGCTTAAACTCGACTTTTGTCATTTAGGCCTTCTCCCGGAAGGGGAAAACTCTAAGTTCTTGTATATATTGGACTTAGGAAATTGGGTGATCAAAAGGAGGTCTCGACGTAACCGCTGGAAACAAAAGGACTTAGAGAAAATGGCAAAAGTCGAGTTAAAAGATCCTTCAGCCGAATGAACAAGGGTTGTGTTTTTTTCTCTCTTTGCCCATTTGGGGAAAGGGGGTCGGCCGAAGGGGAAAGGGCCATACAAGAAACCTTTTGGGAACAGTTTAGCGGAAGGGAGTGGGGATGTTTGCCAGCCCGCCTCAACGCTGGCACGGACAGGGGAACGAGAAGGGGTTACCGGTTTTTTACCCCTGGTAGCCGGGCAAGCTGGCGGCTGGCTGTCGTCCTACTATATTATCAACAGGTTATATCAACAGGTAATGTATTCATCCAACAGGATTAATGGATTGGTTTGATCGGGGCGCTGCGAGGCCTTGGAGGCAAAACGATGGCAGTAATCAGTTTACCGATTTACGATCGTACGGGGACTCAGGTCGGCACTTATGAGATCGACCCGGCGGATCTAGCGCCCCGGATTAGCAAGCAATTGCTCCATGATGCGGTGGTCATGTATCAGCGCAACCGTCGGCAGGGGACGGTGCAGACCCGTGGGCGGGGGGATGTGGCCGGTACGACTCGGAAGATGTATCGGCAAAAAGGCACTGGTCGGGCAAGGGCCGGTTCTCGACGCACCAATATTCGGCGGGGCGGTGGCCATACGTTTGCTAAGCGTCCGATGGATTGGTCCTATCGGCTACCGAAAAAGGCGCTTCGTTTAGCCACTCGCATGGCCTTGGCCGCCCGGATTC
Organism: Thermoguttaceae bacterium; assembly: GCA_025062105.1. Taxonomy (GTDB): domain Bacteria; phylum Planctomycetota; class Planctomycetia; order Pirellulales; family Thermoguttaceae; genus JANXAQ01. The sequence continues at coordinate 41,611 of JANXAQ010000073.1, read as the reverse complement.
TAGATCGAGAGGTTACCCTGATAGATCAACTCAGCATGGACCGGCCTCGCACGGCGGAAATAGCGCAAATACTGAAGGCCATTGCTGACAAGACGGAGGAATTCGTGTGTTTAACAGCTCGGCTAGCACGTCGGCGTGCGGAGGCCCGTCGCCGTGCTGCCCTCCGCCGTGCTCAGCGACAAGCTCAAGCCCAAACGCAATCCACGATCAGCCCGGAACCGACCCCTTCGGCCCAAGAAATCCGGGTACCTATCCTGGACGGATTAAAATATTATCGGAATGCCCTTTTGGTAGTGGTACCCCAGTATGATGTGAATATTTATCGAAGCGTCCGGAATCTGCCGGGGGTTTCGGTCTTGCCGGTGGATCAGTTGAATGCATTAGAGATATTGCGGCCTCGTCGGCTTTTAATGACCCGGGCTGCGCTGGACGCTTTCCGGCAGAAAGTAGTCCAAGATAAACAACAGCTGTGCGTTCCAGAGGAGGCACCGGTTCCGGTAGGATAAATAAATAAGATGGAACAAAATCGCCCAGCGGAGAGCGGAGGAACGGTGGACAGTGTTGACAACCTTGGCATAGAGCAGATAGACGCCGGGTGGGGGTGAGCGATCCGAGGAGGACTGTCAATGGGTCGGGACATAACGGACGTACGCTTGGAGTTGGAACCGTATCAGATTATTTTGCGCCCTTTGGTAACTGAAAAGGGGCTCCATAAGGCGGAGCGGTACAATCAGTATGCCTTTGAGGTGCATCCGTTGGCTAATAAAACGCAGATTCGTCGGGCGGTAGAAGAACTGTTCGATGTGCGGGTGGTGAAAGTACGGACTCAGAACCGGCGTGGCAAACCCCGCCGGTATCGCTTCATCCGAAGCCATACCAAAGCATGGAAAAAAGCCATAGTTACCTTGCACGAAGAGGATAAGATTAGCTTCTTCTAGTCGGTTGGGCCGGCCCTGAGGACATTGAGGCAGCAGGAGGAATCAATCGTGGGTATTCGAGTATATAAACCGACATCGCCGGGCCGACGTGGCGCCAGTGTGAGCGATTTTGCCGAGCTAACGCCGGGAGCGAAGCCGGAAAAATCGCTCCTGATCCCTAAACACAAAACGGGCGGACGCAATAATCAAGGGATCATCACAGCCCGGCATCGGGGCGGCGGCCATAAACGCATGATTCGGATCATCGACTTTCGACGCAATAAAGATGGCATTCCGGCTATTGTCGATTCGATCCAGTATGATCCGAACCGCAGCGCCCGGATTGCCCTGTTAAAATACCTGGACGGAGAGAAACGCTATATTTTGGCGCCGGAGGGGCTCAAAGAGGGGATGCAGGTAATGAGCGGACCGGATGCCCCACCGATGGTGGGCAATTGCTTGCCGCTGGCGAAAATTCCATTGGGCTTGGAGATCCATAATATCGAATTGCAGCCCGGTGCCGGCGGCGTATTGTGTCGGGCAGCTGGCACGTACGCCATTTTAGCCGCTAAGGAAGCCACCTGGGCACAAATTAACTTGCCCAGCGGCGAGATTCGACGGGTGCACATCAATTGCCGGGCTACCATCGGCAAGGTCGGTAATGCCGACCATATGAACATCCAGATCGGCAAAGCGGGCCGAAACCGTTGGTTGGGGTGGCGACCCTATGTGCGAGGTACCGCCATGAACCCAATTGACCACCCGCATGGCGGCGGCGAAGGCCGAAGTAAAGGTGGTAACCATCCTGTAAGCCCCACCGGTGTACCGGCCAAGGGCGGCTCGACCCGCAAACGCCGAAAGCCCTCCAACAAAGCCATTATCCGCCGACGGCGCTCCGTACGGTACGGTCAACTGAAATTAAAATAGTGCCCCAGAGCACATATACCTTTACCTTATAAGCCACAGAAACTCCAAAAGAAACTCCCAAGCCTACCCACAATTCTGAGGAGAGGAAGGAGTTCTTAAGAACCCAAAAATTTTGAGAAACCGGACCATTTAGGAAAAGGAATCTGGGTAAACCAAGAGACCCAGAAAATTTCTCCGTTTCTCCAATTATGTGGTAGCATGTTCACCTTTTGAATAGATGCCTAAACCCTATAGGAAGCCCACCCAACGTGTCATTGCCGCACAGGCGGCAATTCAGCAGTGGAGAGGTTATTGTTACAGGATTCCTGTTTGCATGCAGAGAAGGCCAATAGAAGTTTTTAACAAAATAAGTTTTCCTCTCTTTCGCCAAAGGGAGAAGTAGAGTCCAGAACCATTGAGGAACCTTTGCATAATTGAGGGATATGTTTTGATACTATTTTGGTTCACCTCATCTCTTACCAATATATGGGGGGACTGGCAGTGGTAGGCCCCTACATGTAGTCGGTGTTTGGAGGGGGTAGCGAAAGCCTACCAAAACAAAAATCAAATCATATAGTTCACAAAATTATATAGAGGCACCGTTTAGATTTTCGTGTTGATATGGGAGAAGTTTTTAGCGGGACCTTTGCCGTGTCTGGCCTCTTGGTGAAAGGAGGGAAAGTGCTAAGTACTAGGAACTCTAAGGGGTAGGAAATTAGGTGCACAACAGGTGCACAAAAGGAGTGTTTGACGCAATAGCTGAAAATAAATCAACTCAGGGAAACGGCAAAAGTTGAGCTTAGCAGTTTTGTACGGTGGAAATGGGAGCTAGCAACCGGGTTATTGTTTAGATAACAGGAGCGGCCTTTTAGCGGGGATTAAAGGTGTCCTATGAGCCGGTCGAAAAAGAAAGGTCCCTATGTGGATTTGAAGCTTTTCCGGAAGGTGGAAAAGCAGAACCAATTAGGGATCAAGGAACCGATTAAGACATGGGCAAGGGCCTGCACCATCATTCCGGAGTTTGTGGGCCATACATTTTTAGTGCACAACGGTCGGCAACATATCAAGGTGTTTGTGACCGAGGAGATGGTGGGCCACCGATTGGGAGAGTTTGCCCCAACACGGACCTTCCGTGGTCATGGTAGTAAAGGGAAGAAATAATCATGCCTTACCGAGCTATTTATCGGTATGCTAGGATCAGTCCTCGTAAAGTGCGTCGGGTGGCGGACCTGATTCGTGGAGCGTACGCCGACGATGCCTTGGATATTTTGAGCATGCAGCCGCATCGGGGGGCCCGCATGTTGGAGAAGGTGCTCAAAAGTGCCTTGGCTAACGCCGAAGATCTCCGGGCACCGAACATCCGCGCACTGCGGATCGTGGAAGTCCGAGTGGATGAAGGGCCGAGGATGAAGCGGTATCGGCCGCTGTTTCGGGGGCTGGCTACGATCATCAAACGACGTTTTTCCCACATCCATGTGGTGTTAGACTATTAGGAAGAATATTTCAGCCGAAGGAAAAAAGTTAGAAGCTCTTAACTCGACCTTTGCCATTTTTCCTAACTGGTTTTGTCATCAGCAGTTATGATGAAACTTCCTTTTGTTGGCCCAATTTCCTAACTCCAATAGTTACAGGGAGTTAGAGTTTCCTCCTTTCGGGGGAACGCCAAAAATGGCAAAAGTCGAGCTTAACCAACTTAACCAAATAAAAGGAACCCTTGCATAACGGAAAAGAGATATTTTTTCCCATTGGGCTCCCGCTGCGTGGGCCCCAGTATATTGGGTTGCTAGCACTGCTAGCAGCCTACATCGTGTAGATGTTTGGAGGGATGCATATAAACCTTACCGAACCAAAATTGGATGTAGTTCATCCATATATTCAGGATTATACAGAGGTTCTCGAAACTCCTGAGAGGTTGTCTGAAAAGAGAGTTTGACTCATTCAGCTGTCAAGTTGTTTCCACCACCAGGAGGAGCTACATCCCATGATTTAGGGGACCTTGGCTCCCCAGAGCCTTCACTGGCCGTTGGAAAAAGGACGATTGGCTACCTTCTTTTCAGACAACCTCGGAGAGATCGTCGAGGTCAGCTTGCCGCTCATAGAGGGAGAAGCAAACTCATTTTGTTAGAAGCTGGCTCTGTTGAAACCGTTTCCGGTCGGAGGCCTAAACCCACCAAAACTGAACCAAAACCGACTAGTATGGGCAAAAACTCCCAGACTGCGGGCAACCTTTCAACAGAGCCTTAGAAGTTCTTAATTTCCGTCCGGCTGTCGGAGAGGGTTTAACATAAGTGAACGAGGACTGGCTCAGCTGGGGTTTTTCCCCTTTCCGACGGCAGGCTCGGATCACCCCCTTGGGTTTGTTGTGGGTTTGGGCGGCAGTGGTGGGGCTCGAATCGGCAGAAATGTACGATGAGGAGCAATTTTGGCTGTTTCTGAGTTGTTTAGGCGGTTAGGATTTAGGCTCTATAGGAAAGCAGAATCCTATGGGACAGAAGGTCAATCCGATTGCCTTCCGGACCGGGATCATGGAGGGTTGGCGGAGCCGGTGGTATGCCTCCAAAAAGGAATTTGCAGACCTATTAGTGGAGGATTACAAAATCCGTCAATACATTAAAAACTGGCGGCCCAAAGAGGACCGAGACCCAAAGGGCCGACGGGACGACAAACCCATCTATTCGGCTATCGCCAAAATAGAGATCGAACGTACCCGAGATGAGGTGAAGGTGATTTTGCATACGGCGCGTCCTGGGGTGTTGATTGGCCGGAAGGGTGAACGCGTGGAAGAATTGCAGAATGAATTGCAAACACTCACGGGCCGACGAATCAACATCGATATTAAGGAAATTACCAAGCCGGAAGTGGTGGCCCAATTGGTGGCCGAAGATATTGCCGAACAACTCAGCAGACGTGCCAGTTTTCGACGGGCGATGAAACGGGCCATGGATATGGCCATGGAGGCCGGGGCCAAAGGGATCAAAGTGCAACTTTCCGGTAGGCTGGGCGGAGCAGAAATGTCCCGACGCGAAAAGGCTATCATGGGATCGCTTCCGCTATCAACCCTGCGAGCTAAGATCGACTATGGCTTTGCCATTGCTAAAATCCCTCAGGGGGTAATTGGCGTACAAGTGTGGATCAACCAAGGTATGTACGAGGAGACCACCGATGGCGCAGATGCCCAGACGGGTCAAATATCGAAAAAGCCAAAGAGGACGTATAAGAGGTAAAGCGACCCGAGGCAACCGTGTGGTTTTCGGGGAGTACGGTTTGCAAGCCATGCAGGGCGGATGGCTTAGTGCGCAGGTGATCGAGGCAGGCCGAATCGCCGCCCAACAATACCTGCGACACGAAGGTCGCCTGTATGTGCGTGTCTTTCCCCACAAGCCTATCACCGCCATCCCGCTGGAGACCCGGATGGGCAAAGGGAAAGGCGAACCGGAATATTGGGCCGCTGTGGTCAAACCAGGTACGGTATTGTATGAGGTCGGTGGAATCAGCGAAGAAGCAGCTCGGCTTTGTCTTGCCCGAGTCGCCCATAAAATGCCCATTCGCGTCCGCTTCCTCCGCAGACGCACCCTCTAACTGGTTAAAAAGCAGCGCTACCAATAAAACTCCTAGCGGGGCTACCAATAAAACTCCTGTTGAAATCCCGTCGGTGGCTCCCTTCCGGAATACCCGGAATACTCTCAGTTGGAATACTTAAACCGATGGAATAGGAAGTGATTTTAGAACCGCGAAGGCTCTGTTGAAACCGTTTCCGGTCGGAGGCCTAAACCCACCAAAACGGAAGCAAAACCGACCAGTAGGGGAAAAGCCTCCTCAGACTGGGGCCAACCTTTCATCAGAGCCAGCCTCGAACAAAATGAAAATCAAGAGGGGGAACCTCTGTGTAATCATGAACATATAGTGAACTTTAGGATTTTTTGAGTCGGTAGGCTGGAGCTGCACCTATCCAACCACCTACCATATGTAGGCAGCTAGCAGGGTTAGCCACCCAATATATTGGGTCAGAGACGTAGGGAACCAAATATAAATAAGGAATCTCTGCAAAATCCTCAACATATGCTTTGTGAACCTTTGATTTTGAATCCGTTCGGTTATTGGAGCTGAACACATACTATATATAGGGTGTTGGCAATGTCAGCCTCCTATATGTTGTATTAGAGGGGAGGCTTAGCCATAAATCGTTTATGCAGAGGTTACTTTACAAAACATTTCAGCCGAGTAAAGAAATCCGCCCTGGATCTGGGGTGGGATCCGGTTGGCTGAATGACAAGGCCGAATGACAAGGCCGTGGAGGTGGCTTCCAGGCCGAAGACAAAGACGGAAGGCAGACCAGGTTAAAATCCTGGGATTATCCGGTGCTTTCTGATCGAAATGCCTCCGCCAAGTGGGGGTGCTTATCCTATCCCCTTTGGCGCCAGGGGAGCGGGGAAAAATAAAGTTCCCACCCTTCGGCTGAAATGTTACCCGATTTTTTCGCCGGTGTTTTGATTGACAGGATTCTTGCTTTCGTAGGGATGTGAAGAGTAGTTTTTCCATTTGGCCGAACTGGTACAGGCGGTTTTCCGGTGAGAACAGACCATGCCTAGGACAAAGGCTTCCGAACTGCGAGAAATGAGCGATGAGCAATTGCTACTAACGCTCAAGGAGACAAGAGAGAGTCTATTTCGACTTCGGATTCAGGCGGCCACCGAACGGCTGGACGCTCCCAGCGAATTGAGGCGGCATCGTCGGCTCATCGCACAGATCAAGACGATTCTTACCGAGCGGGAGCGGCAACGGGCTTTGGCTCAGGGAGGTCCTGAGGCCCGTGCCCTACTGACTAAAAAGAAGAAAAAGAAGAAGAAAAAGAAAGCCTAAGGAACTTTTGCAGCTAGCTGCGAGGGGAACCTGCTATGCCGAAAAAAGTTGCTATTGGGATTGTAACGTCGGACAAGATGAATAAGACCCGACGGGTGGAGATACCGCGTCTGGTGCCCCACCCGAAATACGGCAAATATATGCGTCGGCGAACCATCTGCTATGTGCACGACGAGAACAATCAGTCTCATGTGGGCGACTGGGTGGAGATTATTGAATCTCGGCCACTTTCCCGGCTGAAACGTTGGAAGCTGGTGCGAATTGTTCGGACTAGCCAGCAGCGGGAAGCCATTCAGGAGGCGGCCCGCTACGAACAGGTGGTCCAAGAGCAGGAGCAGGCTATTACCCAACGGCCTGTCAGCCCACCTGCTGAAGTCCAAGCAGCCCGGCAACAAGAATCCCCGGCAGATGGTCCGCAGCCCAACCAACCCGAGACCCCTTCGGCTCCCGGCCGCCAGGGCCAATCTTAAGGGTTGCACAAGCCCAAGACCGACACGTATTTGGCCGGGGATAAAACTCAGTCCCAGACTACCAACAAAACAAATTGTAAGGTTTACGTAAGCCAAACAGGCCGATATTCCCCCAGAACCAATCAGCCCCTACCAATTCGGAGGCCAATCCAAGATAACCTTCCGGAGATCCATCTAACAGGAGCAGTCAACCTAATAGTTCAACCGACTGATGGAATTCGGCTGTCCGTTGCATGATAGAAACCGGCAAGCAAAGCCCTATAGTGGGCTCGGTGGTATGGCACGTCTTTGGGATGGCTTTGTCATCCTAATGGGCGAGAACGATTTCCCCACATATGGGAGTGATGCCCTTTTCAAAAGAAGCTAACGGTTAATTTTGGAGAAATTGCAGTATTTTTGAGAATCGGAAAGGGTTTGGTTTAGGAACTATTTTGTATATTGCCTATTTTATCCGTTCCGTGTTGTTCAACGAGCTTTTAGGATTTGCCTAAACTAATATCCCAGCAGTTGATCTAATTTATGCATAAGAATAAGTCACACTACCGGGAGGCCAAAAGTTTTGGTTGTTTGCTTCCTGCCGCTACTGACCTCCTTTAGAGGCCGGGAAGCAGGAATAGTAATACTTGATTTTTGATTCGGTAGGCTTTGGTCAGTGTCAGGGGCTGTTGAAACCGTTTCCGGTGGGGGGCCTAAACCCACCAAAACTGAGGCAACACCGACCAGTATGGGCAAAACTTCCCCAGACTGCGGGCAGCCTTTCAACAGAGCCTTATTGTGATTCAAACACCTACCATAGGTCGGGTGCTAGCTATGCTAGCAATCCAATAAGTTGGGTCAGAGGCGAGGGGCACCAAAATGGTATAAAAGGAACCGCTGCATAATTCAAAGGGGATATTTTTATACCGTTTTGGCTGGCCTCCCTCTAACACAACATATAGTGGCACTAGGATTGCTAGCACCCAACAGATAGTAGATGTCCTGGCAGGACAACGGAATGGCTAAAGAATCAAAAGTTCATAAAGTTCACTGGATGTTTAGGATTTTGCAGAGGTTCCAAAAATATCTGCCCAAATTATGATAGGTTTCATAAAAATAAAATAATAGAGCACGTCATCGAGCTAAATAATTGACAGGAAGAAGAAGTCTGTGAGGATGCAGCCATGATCCAAATGCAAACCCGCTTGAATGTAGCGGATAATACCGGAGCGAAGGAATTGATGTGTATTAAGGTTTTGGGCGGTTCCCGCCGGCGATACGCTGGCCTGGGCGATATTGTGGTCTGTAGCATCAAGAGTGTTCTGCCAACCAGTGATTTTAAAAAGGGGTCGATCGTCCGGGCGGTGATAGTCCGCTGCAAGAAGCCGACCCGGCGGGAAGACGGCTCCTATGTCCGTTTCGATAGCAATGCGGCGGTCATCATCGACAACGAAGGGAACCCGAAAGGGACTCGAATCTTCGGAGCGGTAGCTCGGGAACTACGAGAAAAAGCCTTCATGAAAATTGTCAGTCTTGCCAGCGAGGTGGTCTGATGCGTCTGAGAACGGGTGATTGGGTGGAGGTGATTTCCGGCGACGATAAGGGCCTTCGGGGGAAGATCCTTCGAGTGGATCGAAAGACAGGTAAAATTCTTGTCGAAGGGGTCAATCAGGTCAAAAAGCACATGCGGCGTACCCGCAAAACCCCCCAAGGCGGTATCTTGACCAAGGAGATGCCCTTATGGGCCTCTAAGGTGATGATTGTCTGCACCAAATGTGACAAGCCTACTCGGTTGGGTGCCCGTTGGTTGCCTGATGGGAGCAAAGAACGCTTCTGTAAAAAATGCGGGGCTAGTCTAGGCCTTATCGGTGCGCCTCGGGCCAAGCCGACCAAAACGTCCGCTGCTTCGGAGGCATAAACCACCATGGCCGATCAACCCCTCCCTAGACTCCTAGAACGATACCGCAAAGAAGTCCTCCCCATGCTCGCTCAGCGCTTGGGCCGGACCAATCCGCTGAGTTTGCCCCGACTCCAGAAGATTGTTGTCAATATGGGGGTCGGCAGCGCCACCAGCGAAAAGAAACATTTAGAAGAGGCAATGGATGCCCTGATGTATATTACCGGCCAAAAGCCCATCATGACCAGAGCACGTAAATCCGTAGCTGGTTTCCGAGTCCGTAAAGGGATGGCCATCGGATGCAAAGTCACCTTACGGGGCCGACGGATGTATGAATTTCTAGATCGGCTGATCTCCATCGCCTTGCCACGGGTACGAGACTTTCGCGGTCTGAATCCGAAGGCCTTCGATGGGCATGGCAACTACAGCCTGGGACTTTCCGAACAATGGGTCTTCCCGGAACTGAATCCCGACCGATATACCCGCACCCAAGGGATGAACGTTACTATTTGCACTACCGCCCGCAACGACGACGAAGCTCGAGAATTGCTTCGGGGATTGGGATTGCCATTTCGAGGCATGGAGGCAGTGGGACCTAAAGCCGCTACTGCCCTAAAAAAGAAGAAAAAAGGGTAACACTTCCACCGAATCAGATGAGATTTTGCTCAGAGGGATGGTCCCTCGATTGCCTACCTGGACCGGGGGAATAAATCTACCAGTAGGGCGGGAGTACCGCCCCTGAGGGCATGGGTAAGATGCGCATGGTACCATCCTGCAGGGCTTAAGGAAGGCCCTCTAAGGCTTCGGGTGGGCCAAGAGAACTGGCCCCATCCGGTGTGCCAGGAACTTGCAGCCCGAAGATGGGCAAGATGCCTTTGTTACCCCATTGGCGGTGGATGGAATCCCTGCCGTGCCGGGGCGTTGGGCTGGGCAGGGAATTGTACCTTCGGGTAGCAGAGGTTGCAGCCTGTTAGGACATGGGCAAGAGAGCCCTATGGTATATTCCACTCGGCCCATTGGTAGAGGGGGCCGTAGTTGGGGTTTTGCCCAGCGAAATATTACCAAAAAGGTAACATTTCAGCTGACTCGGATGGCCTTTATTCTTCCTCTCCCGTGGCCAAAGGGGGAGGTGAAGGACCACCACCCAGAGCCCTAGGGCAAAGCAGAAGACAGGCGGACAGGTCGGGATATTTGCCTGTTCTGTCCCCGCCTTCGGGGTGAAAGGTCCGATATTAGTTTCGGAACCTATATATAATCCTGAACATATAGGGGACATTATGAAAATCGGTAGGTTTTAGCTCTACCTCTCCAATACCTAATACTTACTATATGTAGGTTGCTAGCAGTGCTAGCGACCCGATATATTGGGTCAGGGGCGGATGGAACCGTGGTATTACATATCTCCTGCGAATGATCCAGAGGTTCCCTTTAGCAATTCCGGTCTTTGGCTCGGAGGGTAGCGGCGTTTTTTCCTGGGTTGGCAATGGTTCCTAGGTTGGCAAGGGTTCCTGGGTTGGCAATGGTACAAGTAAGTAACGATCGGCAGGTTACGTAACGGGCCTGCAGGCGTAGCTGGTTAGCGCCCTGGGAGGGTCGCACTGATATGGCATCGAAAGCGAAGATCGTCAAAGCAATGAAGCCGCAAAAGTTTTCCACTCGGCATCGGAATCGGTGCCGATTGTGTGGACGGCCCCGAGGATATTACCGGAAATTTGGTATCTGTCGGATCTGTTTCCGGAATTTAGCGGATCAGGGAATGATTCCAGGGGTCCGAAAGGCCAGTTGGTAAGAGCCTGACCGGCGCCGGAGGGCCGGTACCAGGTCCAGTTGGACTATGGAGGACGTTTGGGAGGCAGGCATATAGCGATGATGACCGATCCAATTGCTGACATGTTGACCCGGATCCGCAATGCGGTGCGGGTGGAACATCCCTTTGTGGATATCCCTACCTCGAACCTTAAACGCGGAGTAGCCGAGGTCCTTAAACGCGAAGGGTACATCTGGGATTGGGAAGAACTGGATGCCAAACCCGTCCGGTTACTCCGGATATATTTGAAATATGGACCTAATGGCGAACGGGTCATCCGTCATATCCGCCGGATTAGCAAACCAGGTCGTCGGATCTATACCTCGGTCTCTAAGCTCAAACCGGTGCTCAACGGTTTGGGCATTTGGATCCTTAGTACGAGCCGGGGTATTATCAGCGACCGTGAAGCTCGCCAGCGGCGCCTGGGCGGCGAAGTGCTTTGTGAAGTCTGGTAACCCTTGTTCCAAAGAGACGAAACCATGTCCCGGATCGGAAAAAAACCGGTCTCTGTACCTGAAAACGTAAAAGTGGCTATCGCCGATCGTACTATCAGCGTCGAAGGGCCATTGGGGAAACTCCAATGGCAATATCGACCGGAAGTGGTGGTGGAATATGATTCGGCTAGCCGCCAGATCAAGGTCCGCCGGGCCGTTGAAACTCGACAGGCCAAGGCCCTCCACGGACTGACTCGGGCTTTGATCCAAAATATGATTGTCGGCGTGACCCAAGGGTACGAAAAGCGGTTGGAGATTGTCGGCGTCGGTTACTTGGCCGCCATAGATAAGCAAAAGAATCTCTTGCAACTGCGAGTCGGCTTTGCCAATGAATTACAAGTGCCTATTCCTCCCGGCTTGCAAGTTACCTGCCCAGATCAGCAACATATTGTCATCCGAGGTATTGATAAGCAATTAGTCGGTCAATTTGCCGCCCAAGTCCGGGCCAAACGAAAACCAGAACCCTACAAAGGCAAAGGGATTCGCTACGAGGGAGAACAAATCCGTCGCAAGGAAGGCAAAGCAGCGGTTAAGTAATTTTAGCGGTTAAGCAATTTTAGCGGTTAAGCAATTTTAGTGGAGACAGAAACCCTTGCATCATTCCAAAGAGATGTTGGATTTCCTGCCTTCTACCAGGATCTCTCGCTGTTATACACAAGCTAGAGTTTAGACGCTCGGACATCACTTTAGGCAAAGCAGGAAAACTCGTTGAACAACACAGAATGGATCAAATAAAAAATATAGATAAACCTTTTTCTGAAACTAAAGATCTGCTGATTTTCTAAATGATTTTTCCCAAATTGTGCAATGTATCCAAAGTAACCTTTGGCTTGTTTTGAAAGGTTGATTTATCCCCCGGATTGGGGCAATCGTTTGCTGCTGCTGTGAGGGTAAATCCATCCCAAAGATATGTATCACAGCGAGACCTTACGGGAGGCAGGGTACCGAATTTTGCAGGCCCGTGCAGCCCGGGCTATTACCGCCGGAGAATTATTTCCACAGCGGCAGGATGTTATCGGCAGTTATACTCGAAGCGGGGCGGCGGTGAAGCCGGGAAGCCATGTACCAGGTCAATTTTCCGATTCCTGGAATTTCGGCTTTAGCCTTTCCTGGGAGCTGGACTTTTGGGGCCGGTTCCGTCGGGCGGTGGCTGCCGCCGATGCCAATTTGGACGCCTCGGTCCTAGCTTATGATGAAGTCCTGGTTACCCTCCTGGCCGACGTAGCAGCCAATTATGTTACTGTGCGCACCACCCAGGAGCGGATCAAATTGCTTCAGGCCAATGTGGAGTTGCAGCAGGGCATTTACCAGTTTGTCGAGGAGCGGCTCAAAGCCGGTTTTAAACAAACCGAATTAGACTTAGATCAAGCGTTGACCACGCTGCGGCAAAGCGAGGCGGCCATTCCACAGTTAGAAATTACGCTCCGCTAGGCACAAAATAACCTTTGTCTGCTTTTAGGCATGACGCCGAGGGATCTGTCGGCTATGTTGGCCGACGGGCCTATTCCGACGGCGCCGCCAGAAGTGGTCCTAGGCATACCGGCCGATCTTTTGCGCCGGCGTCCCGATGTGCGCCGGGCCGAACGCCTGGCCGCCGCTCAGGCCGAACAAATCGGCATCGCCGAAGCCGAACTGTATCCGGCATTTTTCATCAGCGGCAATTTTGGCTATGCAGCCAAGGATTTTCCCGATCTTTTCCGAAGCACGGCATTCCGGGGAAGTGTGGGACCCTCGTTTCAATGGAATTTATTACACTATGGACGGATTACCAACAATATCTGGTACCAAGACGTGCGATTCCGAGAACTAGTAGTGGCCTATCAAAACACGGTCCTGCAAGCGCTCAAAGAAGTGGAAGATGCGTTGGTGCGGTTTCTCCGCGCCCAGCGACGGGCCAAACTGCTGGAGGAAGCTACCCAAGCGGCCCGAAAAGCCGTCCAAATCGCCATCGAACAATATAAAGCCGGTGCCGCCGACTTCAACCGATACGCCTTAATCGAACAAAATCTGGTCAACCTCCAGGACGTAGCCGCACAAGCCCAGGGTGAGATCGCCCAATCGCTCATCAGTGTGTTTCGGGCATTAGGTGGGGGTTGGGAAATCCGGCAAACTGGCACTCCTGGGCAGCTGCCCGCCTCTGAGCTGCCAGAAACCAAAGAAGCTCCGTAGATTTCATCTGGAGGAACTCCCTCCTCTTCCTCCGCCGTAGAAATAAGTCTGTCGAATGGAAAGGCCGCTTTTTTCCTCTCTCCCAGCTGCCGACCATTGGTATCTACGAATATCTTTCCAGAACCCTTATGTTGGGCTGATCCCGCCATAGGAAATTTCATATTGGGGACGGAGAACCCGGTATAGATACCGATGGCTCCCCACAGGAGGAGGACTTTGTGCAGTAGCCAGACTACCTGGGTCGGCCCAAGAGAAGCTGTTTACCTTTCTGAATCAACATCAGCATTCCTGCCAGCAGGGCCAAGCAGAGGGCCACAATAGTCGGGATCCACCAGCCTAACAGAAAATAGCTTTGTGCCTTGGTCCATACGCTCTGCCAATGGATTAACACCAGCAAGGTAGCCAAGCAGAGGAACGGCCCATAGGGGATTTCTTGTTCACTATGTAGAAGAAACCGAAATAGGCCGAAAATTAGGCCAAAAAACGGCGCCAGTAGAAAGATGATTAAGCACGGCTGCCAGCCTAAAAAAGCGCCAATCATCGCCAGCAACGTGACATCGCCGAAGCCCATGGCCTCTTTTCGCAGCACATTGGTAGCGATGATCCGGACCAACCAGACGAGCAGTCCGGCTCCGGCCAGGCCTACCAAGGAAGAAAGTAGGCTGACCCACCGGAAGGCAGGGCTGGTGGGCTGGGCACCCTCGGGCTGATCGAGCCAAGGTCCTTGGCCGGCCCAGAACCAAACGGTCCCAATGGCTAAACTGCCGGCTGCCCCCACGACCAGAATCCGATAGGTGGCCGGGTGGCGCCAAAGCCTGGCCCAGCATAAGACGATCGCCCGCCAGATCCCATGCCGGGTGTACCAAGTCCGAGGCATCAGCCCCACACACCACAACCACCAGCAAGTGAAGGCCACGCCCAATCCCCCCAGTTGGGGGTAAGGCCGAAGCCACCCCGGCCACTGACCTGCCCAATACGGAGAACTCAGTTGCAACGGCCCCGGATGCCAACGGATATCGCCTCGCCCAAAAGACGCCTCTGCCGACTCTACCAGTTGGATATCTACCACCCTGGGGAATACAGCCGGATAACCCACGGCCAACAGTAGCCCTAATAAGGTACCCGGCACGGTGATCGTATCTGGAATGAGCCGTTCGTCCAGGTCGATCATCGAAGCTACCAGCATCAACCAACAAAGCAGAGCATGGGCCAAAAACTGCATGTGAAGCAGTTGTGGACAGGCAGCAGGACCAGACTCACTGGGCGGTAGCAGGCGGGTGCCGCATACCTCCCACCAATACAGCCAAGCCAGCCCTCCTCCAGCAAGAAGTTCCAGCACCATTGGACGAATCCAAAACCCTGGGCCCCAAAGCTTGCTTTCCCGCCGTAGCCCAATCCATCCGAGCACCGGAATCCGATCAGTCCATCGCCGGGGTAGGGTCGGTTCCGGCAAATCGGACCAGGGGCTGATGGGGCGGCTATTCCAAGCCCACCGGTAGATGGCCCAATTGGCCAAACTGCCTGCCGCCAGTCCCACTAAGAAACATCCCCCCAGGCGAATTGCGAGAGGGAGTTCCATGATTAATGACCATATATCCACTATTTCGCCTTTCTAGGCAGTTCCTTCCCTATCGCGGACTTCAATTATAAATTAGTATTATTCTACTGAAAGGAAGCAATCTGTCATGCTCAGGGGGCGGCTGATTTTTTGGGATCAGTTTAGGGGATTTGGTGAAGATAGATCGGCCTCTGCCCCATGGAAGCATCCCCCTGGGAGCTCCCCCACAGATCAAGAGGCCCATACTATAGGGGCTAGGAGTCGGTCGAAGGAGTTTAGCTCCCTATAGGTCGGAAGGAAAAGGGGGAGTAAAAGGGTTTCTCCTATAGGTAGGTGGTGTGCAAAGTTAGTTTGCAGGTGGCCGAAGCCTATTTTGTCTATATTCCCTATGTTGCCCAGTTGGCCACAAAATTTCAGCCACACCCTCATGCTCAGGCTCTGTTAAAACCGTTTTCGGTCGGAGGCCTAAACCCACTAAAATTGAAGCAAAACCGACCAGCATGAGCAAAACCTCTCCAGACTGCGAACAACCTTTCAACAGAGCCTTAGAGCCTGTCCGAAAAAGCATTTTCTATGATGAAAAGAGGTTTTCTTCCTCAATGCCCCAGAATCCCCAAAATCCCTGTTTTTAAGGAGTCTGAAGGGTAGGAGCCGGTCAGCCAAAACCCATGGGAAACCGCCCAACTCTCAATTTCAGGACAGCTTCTTAGCTCGACTTTTGCCCATTTTTCCTAACTGGTTTTGCTATCAGCAGTTACGACGAAACTTCCCTTTGTCCACTCAATTTCCTAAGTCCAATATTTACAAAGAGTTAGAGCTTTACTCTTTCGTGGCAAGGCCAAAAATGGCAAAAGTCGAGCTTAGAGACTCTAAACCGGACTTTTGCCCATCTAGGCTCTGCCCTGGAACAAGGATGCTCTAACTGCTTGCAAAGGGTAGAGTTAAGAAATTAAGTGAACAAATGAATATGTCCCCGGAACTACAGGAAATAAACCCACTTTAGGAAAAATGGCAAACCTCGAGCTAACAAATGATCGTAAACCGTAAATATCCTACTTCAAGAGAGCCTGAAGAAGACGGACGTCCGAGATCGAAGATTGGCTAAAAGTCAACGGAACCTTCGGAAAATGCGGAGGAATTGATGACCCTTTGATTCGGTAGGGATTAGCCCGTCTCAGTCAAACACCTCTACTCTGTGGAGGTTGGTAGCAGTTTGGCATCCTTATAACTTGGAATTGGGTTAGAAGCGAGGTGGTCCCGATATGTAAAAATATAAAAATATATCCTTTGGATTATGCAAAGGGTCCAAAAGGCACTGATCGTCTGCTATAGGACAGCGGCTTAGCCGAATTGATATATAGAATTTCACCTGTCCGAACTCACATGCCCCTGAATTGGCACGGCTTTTCTCTTGGCAGAAGGATTGCACTGCTAGCAGGATTAGTCAGCCCCTTTGCCGGGAGGTTTCTTACGGGGTTTCTTTTCTCGGGGGCCAGGCGGTTGATTTTCTTCACCCGGTCGCTCCTTTTTCCGAGGTCCGACAGGAGGAGCTTCCGAAGCTACCCCTGGTGGGGCTTCCGAAGGGGTTCCGGGAGGATATTTAGGACAAATGCAATAGGCTTCCAACTCGGCGGCATAGAATTCCCGGTCGTTCGGTTCTCTAAACCCCATGAGTTGGATGGCTCGAACCGGTCGTGCTGGGAATCGGATCACTTGCCAACCCAGCCACTGGCCTTTGCTCCGATCCACTACCGGCACAAATCGCTTTCCGTCCCGGGAGACGGCAATAATGTATCCATAACTTCGGGGACGAGAGCGCAAATTCTCGGGCAGCAAAAGGCGAATCTCCCGCAGTCGGTACACTTTGGGCAAGTTGATCGTCCATGTGGCCGGGGGATAAGCGGAGGCCAGATCAGATTCCAATAGCCGTCCGTCAATCAGCCGACTGCCGGTGGTGTTTGTGCCAACAACCTGGGCCCCGGCGATTTCCAGGGCCACATTGCCTGGCACCACTTCCCCACGCTGCCGAGGAGAAAAAAGCGGCGGGGTAGTAGGTAGTTTCTCTAACTGCCTTTCTGAACTGATTTTCTCCAAGCCAGACAGCTCGGGCAAGGCCTGCCGATACCAGTAGGCTGCCCGGAGTTGGATGTGCCCCTTAGCCTCTTCTGCTTCGGATTCGGCGTATTTGAGCCAACGTTCGGCCAAGCGGAATTGATCCTTGGGATCTTGAGGGCTTTGCAGATCGTTCTGCGCCAGGGTGGCTAACTCGGCAGGCTGCCCTCTGGCCAAATGGGCAAGACCTTTCTCCCAAAGGCCTTTGAAAAAACACTGCCAGCGTCCTACCACTGCATGAGCGGCTGGATCATCTGGATTGTCGGCAAGTTGCTTTTGGGCGGCCCGAAATGCCTCATAGTGCTTCCGAAGCACTTGAATCGCATGATTGCGACCGAGCACTTCCTGAATCAAATCGGGGTCGCCGGAACGTTTCACAATACTGGAAGCAAGTTTATAGGCTTCTTCAGCCTGCTCGATTTGATCCGCTAGGATGGCTTCGTCCATAACCGTTAGGGCCAAATCGGCCAACTCATAAGCCAATAGCGCCGGCTGCGGCGCGGTGCGCAGGGCGGATAGCGCTTTGTTTAACAGATCCAGCTTCATCGGCAGAGTATTCATCTGAAAACGCTCAGCGGCCGTGTCGATCATTTCGATGCTGGTGGTTAGATCGCCGGCTGCTGCCGCCAGGCCACTAGCCATCCCAAATAGCACATACGCTGCCCCGAGATCATCTTGGGTGGAAAGGGCCTCTTGAAATAGCTTCTCAGCCAAGGCAAGCTTCTGGGGAGGAAGTTTCGCCTCAGTAAGATCCTTTTTGAACAGCTCTCGAACCATTGCTTCGGCCCGTTTTTGCTCTTCCGCACTAGGTACCGGGTGCCGAGGGCTATCTGGAGCTTGCAAGGAGGATTTTTCTTTTCCCGTGGGCATTTCAGTCCCAGCAGGCGATTCTCCAGGTTGGGTTTGCGACTTCTCAGAAGAAGGCCCTTGGCTTCCGGGACCGAGGGAAGGGGCAGTTTTTTCTTCTTTTTCCTGGGTGGGATCAGAGGTCGGAGTGTCCGCCCCCCCTTGGACCGGGGCTTCTGAGTGTATTGGGCTGTCTGCCGTCTTCGGGACGAAATTGCCAGCCGAATCTTGGGATCCCCCCGCAGGAGCAGATTTTGCCCCAGCAATTGCTCTAGAACCCGATGGGAGGCCTTCATCGCCAAAAGAAGCTTGGGAGCCAGTCGAACCTGCCGAACCCACTTTCTCAGCAGGTACCTCTGGAGACTTTTTTTGCCGGTTTTCCTCCAAACTAGCTGAGAGAGTATTCGCTTTAGGTTTTTGATCCGGATTGGCAGCAGAAGTTTCTTTCTGATCTGGGATGTTGTCCGAGGATTCGGACTCCTGAGTTTGGGCTACTTCGGCCGAAGTATCACTGCGTTTGGCCAAATAGGCTCCAATGGCCCCTACCGATAGAAGCAGCACCAGCCCGACCAAACTCCAGAACCAGAAGACTCGGCTTTCCCGAAGGCGAGCAGGCGGAGGCGTTGGGGGTACTAGACAAGCAGGTGATTCTTCTACAGGATTTTCCCAGGCTCCGGTCGGACCAGCCGAATTCTGCCTCGGAAGCGGAGGGGGCCCCACCGAACTGCCCGTCAAAACCGGATCTGTCTGGGTGCCCAATTCGGCCTGAAGCTGTTGGTCATAAGCAGCTTTTTGGGCCGGGTCCAGCAACGTGCTCTTGGCGGTTTTGAGCTCTTCTAAAATCTTCTCGGCCAATGCCCGATGGGGACCTGTACAAAAGTTTCTTACATGGGCGATCCGAGCGTCGGCCGCATGGGAAATGACATCCGGGTCCGACTCAAATAAGTTCAGCCCTAACAACCGGTAGTGATTCGGTGGACGGCCCGGGCCACGGATGCCCAGCCATTTCAGATAGGGGTCAAACTGCGAGGGTTCCATAGTGCTGGCTGCCTTTGCAAGGGGGAATAGATAGGAAGCGGGATGCGGTGGGGCAGACCGCGGAAAGGGGATAATTTCCACCAAGAATATTTTCAAAAAGCAAACTGGAGGCAGGTTTACCCCCCACTGGCTGCCACTTAAGGAGTGAATCTCTCAGCAGCGGAAAAATCTAGATAGTTTAACCCTCATACCCCCCTCTTTTTACCATAGATTCTCTCTATTGGGGAGTCAATAGCTGCTCCTAAAGGGTGGGTGAGGGGACTCGAACCCCCAACATTCAGAGCCACAGTCTGACGCTCTAACCGATTGAGCTACACCCACCATCCAAACATCTCCCTTCCGCTCACCCAGCTAAAACGCTTCCTCCACCGCGCTACTTTAGGCCGCGAGCTCCTTCTATTGACTATATTCAATCCTCCTCCGCTCGTCAACCAACCGTGTCCGGCTGATTTTTTGTGATCAGTTTATAGCGGATTTGTTGAAGATAGATTGGCCTCTGCCCCATTGAAGCATCCGCCTGAGAGCCCCCCCATAGGCCAGCTCGCTGTTATACACATTTTTGGGAGGGATTTCCCATTCTAACGGCAGCAAATTATTACCCCAAACAGGGGAATAGCGAAGCTTTCTAAAGAAACTAAAAAGAAACTAATTGTTCCTTTGGAGAAATTGCAACATTTTAGGAAAGATCACTTCCAAGAGCAAAAAGTGCTTGGTTTCAAAGGCTGTCTTAGCAAGATCGCCTATTGTATCCATTCTGCGTTGTTCAACGAGCTTTTGGGATTTTGCCTAAAGTGAAGTTCGAACGCTTCAACGCCAACTTGTGTATGACAGCGGGCACAGGCCAAGAGTCTCCGTACTGTAGGGGCTAGAAGTCAGTCGAAGGAGTTTAAATCCCTTGTCGGAAGGAAAAAGGGAGATGTAAAAGGGTTGGTAAGGGGTGCGGCTGATTTTTGTGGTCAGGCTAGAAGAGTTGGGGAACCATAGATCATGGCTAGGCCCATCGAACCGGCCCTTCCACTGGCATCTGTCAGAACAAAAAGCTCCGAATTCCAGATTGCAGGGGCTATGAGTTGCTGGAAGGAGATTAGAGGTGGCTATCTGGAGGTAAAATGAGTAGGTTCTGTGCAAAGTTGGCTTTCGGGGGTAGGACTTGTTTGACCTATATTGTCTATCTTGCCCAATTTCCCCACAAAATTTCAGCCGCACCCGTTGGTAAGTAGGTGCTTGCAAAGCAGGTTTGCAGGTGCCGAACCCTATTTTGTCTATATTCCCTCTGCTGCCCAGTTAACCCACAAAATTTCAGCCGTACTCAACCAATCCAGTATTTTCTCCCCGTTTGTTTTAACTTTCTGAAAAATTACTCTTTAGGTGGGAGGCTTTTGGGCCAGCTCAACTGGGACGCCCATTACCGAAGGGAATTTCCAACTTCTAAGCTCTGGCCGAAGACCCTACCAAACTGGCTCCTGGGAACTTATGGCCTTCCAAACCTTAGGTTGCTAGGCATCCGAAGGAGCTGCCAGGCTGCTTCTGGAAGCTAAGCCGAGCCAGAGCAAGTTTAACCCCCATCAAGGGGAACTTTTGCAAAAATCTGAACATATAGTGGACTTTATGAACTTTCGATTCGGTAGGCTTTAGCAGCCTCCATCGAAACACCTACTACATATAGGGCGCTAGTAATGTAGCAACACTATATATTGGACAGAGGAAGAGAGAAGCCAAATGGTACAATATCCTCCTCAAATTATGCGGAGGCTCCATGAGTAATTCCGGAAAATCCTGGTTCGCAATGCCCCTGTCGTTTTACTTCTGGATAGCAGACCTAAACTCCGCCCAAAGCCACGGTGCTTCTGATTTAGAATACGGCAGCTTCTTTCTCCCCCAGATGCCAGACAGAGGCAATAGATGAAGCTGGGACTAAGCGATTTTTTCCTTTTACCTAAAGGGGCCGAAAAAACAGCCTTACTCTTTCTCTATCTTAGGTAAGAGGCTTGACGAAACAAGCTAAACAGGATATGAATAATTTTCAGGCTTGTAGAGTGTGAGAATAAAAATCTAAAAAAGGGAGCATCAATGGCTCATAAAAAGGGTCAGGGTTCTAGTAAAAACGGTCGGGATTCAAACCCCAAATATAGGGGAGTCAAAAAATTTGGCGGTGAGTTTGTCCGGGCCGGCAATATACTGGTGCGCCAAGTGGGTACCAAATTTATCCCCGGCCGAAATGTTGGAATGGGCCGAGATTTTACCCTCTTTGCCCTTCGTGACGGCTATGTGATGTTTGACCGAGGCGGCCGGCGCGTCAACGTGGTGGACTCGGTCAACTGACCGAGCCATGTTCGTCGATGAAGTCGAAATCTATGTTGAAGGGGGCCGAGGCGGCGACGGATGCATCAGCTTCCGTCGAGAAAAGTTCGTTCCCTATGGGGGGCCAGATGGCGGCGACGGCGGCGATGGCGGCAGTGTGATCCTTCTAGCCCAGCAAGGTGTTGATAGCTTAGCTGCCTTGGCCCAACGGAAACATTGGCGTGCCGAGCGAGGCCAGCATGGCCGAGGCTCTAATTGCCATGGGGCTAGCGGCCAAGATCTGATCATCCCTGTGCCGCCTGGTACTATTGTCTATGATGCGGAACGGAACTTTGTGCTGAAAGACCTTGCTCAACCGGGCGACCAGGTGGTAGTAGCCCGGGGCGGCAAAGGTGGCAAAGGCAACGCTTATTTCAAATCCCCCACCAATCGTGCCCCTAGGCAGCGCACCTTAGGCGAACCCGGCGAAGCCCGGCGCCTGCGCCTGGAACTGAAACTGATTGCTGATGTCGGTCTGATCGGCAAACCCAACGCCGGGAAAAGCACTTTGTTGAGCCGTCTGAGCCGCGCCCGGCCCAAAATCGCCTCCTATCCCTTCACCACCAAATACCCCCATCTAGGCCTCGTCCAAGTAGGGCTGGATCGTTCGTTTGTCCTGGCCGATTTACCCGGACTTATCGAAGGTGCTCATGCCGGTGCAGGCCTGGGTCACGATTTCCTCCGACATATTCAACGGGCCGGCATCTTGGTACATCTTGTCGAACCCCATCCGTTCGATGGCACCCAGCCTCTGGACAATTACTTTGCTATCCGCCATGAGCTGGAAGCATTTGATCCCCAGTTGGTCCGCCGGCCAGAAATTGTTGTGGTTACTAAAGCCGACCTGCCTGGTGCTGAGCAGGTCCGCCAACAATTAGCCGCAAAGCTCGGCCGGGAAGTCCTGCTCATTTCCGCTGCCACCGGCCAAGGGTTAAATCAACTCGTAAATGCTATCCTCCAGATTCTGGACCAACACCGCTCTGCTTCTCCTAAAGGGTAGGATTTGGGCTAAGGAAATGGGGTGTTGGCAGGAGGGGTGTGTGGAAAGCAGAGGGCGGAAGGCCGAGGGCAGTAGGCGGAAGACTGAGCACGGAAGGTTGGGAAGTGGCATGTAAAAGATTCTAGTCTGCCTATCTGTTTTGCCTATCTTATCTATTTTACCCCATCGCTTTTTCTCCTTTAAGTCTTTCTCTCGATACATCCGATACGATCGGAAAGGGGAGATAGTGTGTCCTGAAAAGCTTCTTCAACAACAAGTTAACTAGACGGAGAGGATGTGGAATCCGGTGGGTCGCTCCTCTTGAGGGAAAAGACCCATAAATAGGAGGCATATTATGAAATCTCCGGGTACCCTGGCGTTAGGATTTCTGGCCCTCCTATTGAGTACAACTATCACATTAGGGGGGGTACCTCCGGGGTATAGTGCTGCTTATGAACAAGGCAATTTTCCCACTCAGCCAGTTATTGGAGCAGGGGCTGGGGGGGCCGCTTCCAAAGAGCTACCTCAGCCGATTGTCACCCGCCAGACTGTTTTTGCCATTCCGTTTCATTTGGTGCCCGCCCAAGATTCCTCTCAACAGGCAGTAGAGGTGCATTTGTATGTTTCCACCGATCAAGGTCGGCGATGGCAGTTGTATCAGCGGGTTCGGCCCACAGAGGGACAGTTTCTGGTCCGTACTACCGGAGAAGGAGAGTATTGGTTTTTGGTCCGGACGGTGGATCGAGCAGGTCGGGTTCGACCGCAAGGGCCCCCTCAGCCCGAAATGCGGGTGGTGGTAGATACCACTCCGCCCCATTTGAGCCTGACGGCAGAACCTAGCCCCTCTGGGTCGGTTACTGTGCGTTGGAAAATGACGGATCGGACCCTTCGGCCAGAAACGCTCCGGATCACATATCGGAGCAGTCCGGATGGGCCTTGGCAGCCGGTGGGGCTGGAGGCGCAACAAGTCCAAACCGTTTCCGAGGGGCAAGAGGGATGGACCAGTTGGAATCCTCCTGTAGGCATTGTTGGAGCAGAACTGCGGGCCGAGGTAGCCGATGCGGCTGGGAACTTGGCAGTTGCCCATGCTCAGGTCCAACTGCCCTTTCTGGCAGGGGGTGCCTCCTTGAATCCTCCTTCTAATCTTCTGCAGGACCAATGGCGGGCCAGCCGTCGGGAAGGTCCTAGCCAACCCTTGTTGCCCGATCCTCCTGGGGCCAGCTCCGTCTTGCCGACCCAGCCGAGTTCTCCTGTGTGGGCCTCATTGGTCCCCGGATCTTCAAACGCTACTTCCCCTCCAGCAGGGTCAGTCCCCACTAGCTCGCTGGCGGCCGGTAACCCAGCAGTTGGTCCGATTTATCCTCCGGTCCAAAGCCAGTTTTCTGGCACAGCTTCTCAGAGCCAGTCCGCTGCTTCGGGAGGATCGACTGGTTCGGGGGCGGACCGGCCTGCTGGTTCTGCTGGTTCTGGGGCTTCTTCTGCAGGCTCAGGTTCAAGTAGTGTACCTTCGGCTAGCGCTGCTTCAGCTCAGAGTGACTCGGGATCCCCCACTGGGGCTTCCACAGCTAGGGCTTCCACAGGTACTGATCCTCAACCGAAACAGGCTACCTCGACAGGCCAACCGAACAGTCCTTCGGCCAAACCAACTCCTTCAGCAAGCACACCGAGTGAGCGGTCGGCCAAACTAGCTAATCCTCCTGCCCAAGCTGCCGGTGTTGCTCCGAAACAAACCAGTTCTTCCTCCCAACCGTCCGACACTCCGATGGGTGTTGGGGCACAGGCTGGTTCGGTGCGGATGGTTAATTCGCGGATTTTTGAATTGGAATATGAATTGGGGGGGCCGATGGTCCCAGGTCGGGTGGAGCTATGGGCCACTCGAGATGGGGGCCGAACCTGGCAGTGCTGGGGGCCCGATACCGACGGCCGCAGTCCCATGATCGTCTCGGTACCGGAAGAAGGCATCTATGGATTTCGAGTGCTTGTCTCAGCGGATCCACGAACGCCCACTTCTGGCCCTCAACCGGGCGAATTACCCGATGTGTGGATTGGTGCGGATTGGACCCGGCCCACCGGCCGGATTATAGCAGTCGAACCCATCCAGGCAGATCAAGACCCGCAGCTGCTCATCCGATGGGAGGCCTCAGATCGCTATTTGGCCGACCGACCTATTTCGCTCTTTTATAGTCCTACCGGCGCTATGGGCAGTTGGACCCCAATTGCTACTTCTCTGCAAAACACCGGCCAATATCTCTGGAAGGTACCTGCCCATATACCTGATCGAGTGTATATTCAACTGGAAATTCGCGATCAGGCGGGCAATCTGACGGTGGATCAGACCCGCCAGTCTATCCCTATTGGCGTCGGAAGGGAGCGAGCCAAGATCCGGGACGTTCGGCCAGTGCAACCCGGCTCAAAAGCCTTTCTGCCCAGCCGCCTCGGCTAAAAGCCCAATCCGCACCTGGCCCCTCTGATGGCTAAAAACTACATGCCCATATTCTGCGCCAGGGGAAGAACTTCCTCCGTTATGGGAAGAGAAGACTTTTTCTAAGCTCGACTTTTGCCAATTTTGGTCTTCTGCTGGAATGAGAAAGTGCTAACTCTTGGAATTATTGCAGTTAGGAAATTATGTTGTGAACAAAAGAGGGGGTCGTCGTAACCTCTGGAAACAAAACAAGTTAGGAAAAATAACAGAAGTCAAGTTATAAAGGATAGGGAAGATAAGCTAGGGCCCAGTTTCATCCAACTACCTGTGTCAAGGATCTGCAGGAACAAGTGGCCTCGTATTCCAGAGCCAGCGGCTATGACTTTCTGCAGAGGAGTTTCAGTCTCCATTTTTGGGTGGGTAGCTGCTGTGCAAAACTGGATTTCCGGCAGTTAGGCTTGTTTTAACTAGTATTCTTTTGCCTACTGTACTTTCTCAAAACTTCCCCTTTATGGGGGTGAGAGGCAGGATAAAACCGTTCTGGCTAGGCTTTTGCTCCACCAGCTCCCAGTCAGTGGTTTGGGATGCCCAACCGCTTAACCCGTTGAAAGGCAATAGGGTACCAGAGTAATTTTGGTGGCGTGCTCGGCTCAGGCGCAGGAAGTTAGAAAGGGCCTTTGGGGATGGCTGACCCAGTTACCCTCGGTCCATAACCTCCCCCCGGAGAGGAATTTTTTAGAAAGTACAGTTGCCTAATTGAAGCACAGAATTTCAGCCGTACCTTAACTCACTTCCCTGCCGGGAAGTATTGAGGTAAACTGGTACTGTGAAAGTTCTTTCTTTGAGGAGGATTCGGATGGTTTCAGGTGGAGTATTTCGGATAGATCGTTTGGGGGAGAAAATTTTGGTCCTAGCAGGAGTCCTGGTTCTAGCATGCATGGTGGGTTGCGGCAGTGAAGTACCGTTCCAATTGGCCCCGGTGCAGGGCAGGGTTACCTATGAAGACGGTTCGCCGATCCAAATCCCTCAAGGAGGGCAGGTGCGGGTCGCTTTTGTGCCGCAGGATGTGGCGCCGGTAGGCCAGGCTCATCCGACGGCTGCCCAAGGCACGCTGAATCCCGACGGCAGCTTCTCGGAGCTGACGACCTACCGGTTCGGCGACGGGGCTATTATTGGCCGTCATAAAGTAACTGTCCTTGCCGTGGACGCCATGGAAAAGCCCCTTCCGGTGGTGCCGAACCAGTATTGGAATGTATCGACCACGCCGCTGGAAGTTACCGTGGAAAAAGGTGGTCGGAATTATTTTGAACTGAAGATCAAAAAAGGACCTTAATAGGAGGAAGAAAAAATGCAAGGTGTGCGAAAAATACGCGAAGGAAGAAAACAGGCGTTCACATTAGTGGAACTGCTGGTGGTGATCACCATCATTGGTATCTTGATTGCACTATTGTTGCCGGCGGTGCAAGCGGCCAGGGAGGCGGCCCGCAGAGCACAGTGCCAAAACAACCTCAAACAGATCGCTCTGGCCCTGCTGAACTACGAACAGACAATGAAATGCTTACCGCCCGCTATTACCAGGATAGGGGGCGAAACCGGACCTTGGGATGGAAGCGTGCTTCGAGAAAACTGGGTCATCTGCATCTTACCCCACCTGGAACAAATCGGTCTGTACAATAGCTTCCAGCGCGGAGTGCCGATTTCCGACCCTGTTCATGCTTCGCTTCGCGGCACCCAGCTTTCGGTCATGATGTGTCCAAGCGACCCCTACAATCGGCAAATGTGCTCTTTAAGCGGCGGCAATTGGGCCAGGGGCAACTACGGCGCTAATATGCTCAACAGTTGGGCGGGCGATACCAACGGCTGGAATAACAACCTCCAGCGAGGCCTCATGGACGTCAATCGAGCTATCTCTCTTTCGGAAATCCGAGATGGGACCAGCCATACAATTATGATAGCTGAGCTGCGAGCTGGCTTAGTGCCTACGGACCGTCGTGGCACCTGGGCCATGGCCATGTGCGGTGCTAGCGGAGTTTGCCACCATGGCTGTAATTATGTAGTCCGGCCGAATAGTTGCTCTTTCGGCGATGACGATTTGGCCAACTGCGATCAGGCGGTTCAGGACGCAGGCCGAGATCTCATGCAGCGCAACTGCATGGGCTGCTTCAATCCTTCTGGAGGTTCTGTGTGCAGCCAGGCCGCACCACGGAGTTGTCATACCGGGGGCGTCTTTGTAGCCTTTGCCGATGGCAGTGTCCATTTTATTAGCGACTTCATCGAAACCGGCGCTCAATATCAGCCCGGTTTCGACCCCGCTCCGGAGAAGTTTTTGACCTGGCAACGGCTGATCGCCTCCAGCGACGGCTACCCCATCGACGCCTCCAAAGTGCAGTAAGCGGCACTAGCAGGGGACAAAATGATTCCCCACCATTAGGGGGACAACATCATCGATGTATCCAAAGCACAGTCTGTGGGAGTAGCTCTGGGGAAAGCACGGCCCTATCTTGTTTGTGCTGCCGGCCCAAGGAATGATGCCATCCTACTCAGCGGGAGTTTTTTGGAACCACAGCAGCCTCCAGCGGCCCCTTGGGATTGCTGCTTTCGCGGGAATGACAAGAGATAGCAGGCTGCTTTGGATCATGCCGAGCTTTGCCGTGAACGACCACCTCGCTGTTAGCTTGGCAGGTAGTCGCTTTGCAGGTTATGGGTGTGGACGTGTTGCCCGGGCTGGATCGGCTGGGTGGCTGAGCCAATCGGACAACCATATTTGATCACTTTTTCACCTACAGCAATCGGCCGAATCGCCACCTTATGGCCGGCTGGAATCCGATCCTGCACCTGCAGCCACTGCCCCTCTACCAAAATCCGCTCTCCCGGCTTTAGCTCTTGCAAAGCCACCCGAATGTTGTCCTCCGGCGATAGCCGAAACAAACGCGGATCGTCTCCAGAAGTGCTGTTCATGGCTCATGTTCCACTGAAGAACTAAAAGCGTCTCCTCTTCACTTGAGTTTTGCCATTTTTTCCTAACTTGGTTTGACTCCAGCAGTTATGATAACCACTCCTTTTAGTCACCCAATTTCCTAAGTCCAATAACTCCAAGGAGTTCGAACCTTCTCCCTTCAGTAGGAGAGCAAAAATGGCAAAACTCAAGCTTAGGCAAACTCCCTAAAACGCCCCCGTCCCATTGTCAAGACGACATCTATTGAATATACTGCCCCTCTTTAGAACCGAAAAGTACTACGCGCTTCTAACAAACGAAATCTCCTACCATCCCCAAAGAGGCCGGGTAGTCCCTCAGAACCAGTCCAATTTTGGGAATCTCTTTATAATTTCGAAGGAGATATTTTTATACTATATTTTTATACTATCTTGGGTTCCAGGGGTACTACCCAATGTATAGGACGCTACTACAGCATATGGTAGTTGTTCGGACAAGACAACCAAACGGCTCTAGAATCAAAAGTTCATATACTTAACTATATGTGCAGAATTTTTCAGAAGTTCCTTTTGCTCTCAACTTTTACCATTTGGGCTTCCCTATGGTAGGACAATGTTCTAACTGCTTGTAACTATTGGAGGTAGGAAATTAAGTGACCAAAGGGAGCGTCGTAACTCCTGGAAACAATAGCAGTTAAGAAAAATGGCAAAAGTCGCGGTTGTTAGATCTTTTAAGTGGTGCGGGAGAAATCCCTCGTATGGGAGATGCGCTTTTAGCGAGACTGAGCCACGTCGCCAGAAAGAGAAAGGGTAGTTCGCATGGGTGAGCCGTGGGTGTATCTGCTGTTGGACGCGGTGGTATTTTTTGGTTTTATTGCTGCGGTGTTGGCTGTCGGGATTGGCATGAGCCGACATGAAAAAGACACCGAAGCCTACTTTTTGGCGGGTCGGGGCCTAAGTTGGTGGCTGATCGGCTTTTCGCTCATTGCCGCCAATATCTCCACCGAACAATTTGTGGGTATGTCAGGCCAGGCGGCCAATTACGTGGGGTTAGCCATTGCCAGCTATGAATGGATGGCTGCGGTAACCTTGGTTGTAGTCGCTTTCTTTTTCCTGCCCGCTTTTCTCCGTGCGGGGGTTTATACGATTCCGGAATTTTTGGAGTACCGCTTTAGCCGGGCTGCCCGAAGTATTATGTCCCTTTTAATGGTGGTCATCTATGTGCTGGTCACCATAGCGGCGGTGATCTATTCTGGGGCAAAGACGATCGAGGTGCTGGCCAAGCAGACCCGGCAATCGGCCCAAGCGACTGATTCTCCAGACAACCCTGCCATTCCCACACCAACCAATTCAGAAAAAGCCAGATTGGAGAACCCTGTTGAGTCGGCCCCAAAAAGACCCGACCTCTCGGCCAGCCAGAAGACCTCCTCCGCATCGGTTGCCCGACAAGAGACCGTCGAAAGGGCCACTCTGTGGGGAATCCCAATCAATTTGACCACCGGAGCATGGCTGATCGGTCTTTTGGCGGCTATCTATGTGGTGGCAGGCGGCCTGAAAGCCTGCGCCTGGGCCGACCTTCTTCAAGGTTCCGCTTTGATCCTAGGCGGGGCGATCATTTTGGTGCTGGCTCTGGGGGCCCTAGGCCAGGCCGAGCCCCAGCATCTGCTTGCCCACCCAAAAGCTGCCCACCAGACGCCTCCTCCGGAGCAATTGGCTCAGGCCAGCGCCGTCCAACGTTTTTGGCAGCTCAACCACGGCAAACTGCACATGGTACTGCCGGCCAAGGACATCTTCGTCCCCTGGACCGCTTTGGTGCTGGGCCTGTGGATTCCCAATTTCTATTACTGGGGCTTAAATCAGTATATTGTGCAGCGGACGCTTGGATCCCGCTCGTTAGCCGAGGGGCAAAAGGGAGTTGTCTTCGCCGCCGCCCTAAAACTGCTTATCCCATTTATTGTGGTCTTTCCCGGCATTATCGCCTTTAACCTCTTTAGCGAAGAGATGCGCCATGACGCCCAGACCGGAACCAATCAGGAGACTTTGGCTAAGTGGGAAGAGCTAAAAACCACGCCCCAAACCGCCCGCACCTTGTTTGATTTTAACGACGATTTTGCCGGCCTCTATCCACAGCTGGCCGAAGAAATCTTCCAGTTTAATCGGCAGGTGACAAGCCGGATCTTTGGACCGACTATCCTCCCTAAAGAGGCGCCTACCGAACCTCCTGCTCCTAAAGGGGCCTCCCCAGAGGAACCCGCTGGGACTTCCGGCAGGGAAAACTCCGGTCCAACAACAGGCGCTGCTACTGGGACGCAATTAGCCAACCAAAACGCCGCTCTGCTGAAACTTGTCCGGAGCCAAAATGCCTCTCTGCCCAAGGACCAACAAATTACCATTGCCAAACAATTGATTGGCTACGAATACGATTCGGCATTTGGGCTATTGATCAAACGGCTTGTTTATCCGGGGCTTCGGGGGTTTGTGTTGGCAGCCATTTTGGGGGCGGTAATTAGCTCGTTGGCTGCCATGCTCAATGCCGCTTCGACGATTTTTACCATGGACCTGTACCGGCAATATCTGCTTCCGAACGCTTCTCAGACCCATCTGGTGTTGGTGGGCCGAACCGCAGTGGCCGTTTTTGCTATCATTGGCTGCCTGATTGCCCCGCTATTGGGGCATCCGGCCTTTGGTGGTATCTTCACCTACATTCAAGAGTTCCAAGGCTTCATTTCGCCAGGCGTATTAGGGGTGTTCATCTATGGCCTGTTTGTGCCAAAAGCGCCCCGAGCCTGTGGGGTAGTAGGGCTGGTGCTCAGTCCGGTTGTTTATGGTCTGCTGAAACTACTGACTCCGGAAATGGCCTTCTTGGACCGAATGGCACTGACATTTTTGGGGGTTTTGGTGGTGTTGGGCATTCTGACGTTGGCCCGACCTCTGCCCGCCCCGGTGCGTTTGCCTGAACCGGAACGGATCGAATTGGTCCCATCTTCTGGGGCCAAAGGCTGGGGGCTGGTAGTAGTACTTCTGACGCTCGGCCTGTACATCCTGTTTTGGTAAGCTTCTGGCATTCTCCGTGTCTAAGGTCGTCTAAGCAGTCCGGCCACTGGAAGCAATCGTCCTTCCAGAGCGTCTTCTCTACTTTCAGAGGCTGTGTGAAAAGAGGTTCTGGCTCACTCGGCTGCCAAGATCTCCCCCCATCAGGAGGGCTACAGCCGAAGATTTGAGTATTTTGGCACCCTATGCCTTACCGTCTGGGTGGAAATAAGGAAGTCTGGCTACCCCCTTTTCAGACAGCCTCTCAGGCCCAGGTTTGCGGGTCGCTGTTAGCTCGACTTTGGCCATTTTTCCTAACTGGTTTCGCCGCCAGCAGTTCCGACAACACTTTCTTTTGTTGCTCTAATTTCCTATGCTCGACTTTTGCCATTTTCCCTAAGTCCTTTTGTTTCGAGTAGTTACGACGAGACTCCCCTTCGTTCACATAATTTCCTAAGTCCAATAGTTACAAGCAGTTAGAGTTTTCCCCTTCCGGGAGAAGGCCTAAAATGGCAAAAGTCGAGTTCCTATGAGGCTGTCCTAAAAAGCATCTTCTATGAGGAAAGGAGGTTGCCGTCCTAAATTCCCCAGAATCCCGAACATCCCTGTTTTTAAGGAGTGTCGAGGGTAGGAGCCGGTGGTGGGCCAAAACCCATTGGTAAACTGCCCAAATCCCAATGTCAGGACAGCCTTTAACTCGAATAGTTACAGGAAGTTAGGACTTTCCCATTCTGGGACGAGCCCAAACATCAAAAGTCGAACCGAGGGAGAGCACTTTTTGAAATGCCCGAAGGTTTCCTTGTTTGAGGCATGGCAAATTTTAGAGTTACAATAGAAAGAATACTGTCGGAGAAATTCTCCTTTATGGGGGGTTAAACCACTGTGGCTCCGGCTTAGGGGGAAAGACTGCCCGCCATGCCGTTAGGGATACCTAGCTGCCTGAGCCGCTGCAAGGCCATCAGGTTAGAGGAGCCATTTCGGATGAGGTGTTGGGTCTGGGCTTAGCCGTGGGAAAATGGCCTTCAGGATAGGTGAGCTGGTTGGGTAGGCTCCCTAGTCTCTGCCCCTACAGAGTGATTTTGCAGAAAGTACCGAAAGAATAGGAAAATTAAGCAACCGACCGAACATAAAGGAAAATAGGATGGAAAATCAGGCGGCAATATATCCCCTCCTAAGAAGCCTAAGAATCTATTGGCACCTGCTGGCTGGAGTGGTTTGGACCGTTTGGTTGCCCACCGAAACGGCCGGTGCAGCAGCCCCGTCCCTCAGCATCCCCAATACCGCTGTTGCCAAGAGCGTCCAGTATTGGCGATTTGGGTTTGTGGTGCAGGCGGTGGGCAATTGCTCTGGCTTAACCGCTACGATTACAATCCCCACCGATTGGCCTGAACAATCCGTTCGGATCCTTAAAGAAGAAATTTCTCCGGGGGTCAGAGTCCGGTATCAGATGGTCGAAGGGGCAGCCCGACAGATGATTGCCACCATAGCTCGGCTGGAAAAAGGTGCCGAAGCCAAGGCGATTTTGACCTTGGAGGTGCAGATCGGCTGGCCAGAACCGGGCGATACATCCCTTCTGCGTGTGGCGGATTTGAAAACCATGCCGCCGGCCATCCGGCAGTACTTACAACCTAGCCCCCTGATCGAAAGCAATGATCCGGAAATCAAGGCCTTGGCCGACAAAATCGCCAAGCAGTCCAAAGACTCCTGGTCGGTAGTGGAAGCTTTCTACGATTGGGTTCGAGAACACATTCAATACAAGAAGGATTCGCCGCTTAAAGGGGCCCGGGCAGCCCTCAAAGACGGCGACGGCGACTGCGATGAACTGACCGCTTTGTTTATCGCTCTTTGTCGGGCTAAAGGTATCCCGGCCCGTACGGTGCGGGTGCCAGGACATGTCTGGGCGGAGTTCTACCTGGAAGATGCCAATGGGCAGGGGCGATGGTTCCCCTGCGAGGTGGCCGGCACCCGAGCCTTCGGCTACATCGCTTCGCCGAAGCCGATCTTGCAAAAAGGCGACGCCCTGAAGGTACGAAACCCTCGCACCCGCCAGATGGAAGTGGTTCGATTTTTGCCAGAAACGCTGGTGGTAAGCCATTTTGTGCCAGGAGCTGAACCTCAACTAAAACTGCTCTGTGAACAGACGTCTGCCCCTGAACTGAGTGAAAAATCCTCTGCGCCGTAAAATTTCCCCTTTTTTCCAGCTGGAAGATTTGTATGAACCTATCCGAACCAAACCTCCGTTTATGGAAATCTGCTCTTTTCCGTCCTCGGATGGTTTCCAGGCCGTCTAGGAACGGTTATGGGGTGTCGGTTCCAGTTGGCGGCCTTCTTGTGGGCGTGGTTTTATCGATGTTTGGGCAGGTGCAATGGGCTTTTGCCCAGTTTAAGCCAGACGATACCAAAGGCTGTCGGCTTGGGGAGTGGCAGACCTTTTATTGGCAGGCGGGACTGACGATCCAAGCTACCGAGGGACCTTGCAAGGGGATAGAAGCTTATGTGCCGGTGCCTTCGGATTGGCCGGAACAAGAGGTGGTGGTGGCGAAAGAAGACGTTTCCAAATCCGTCAAGATGGATTATATCACCGCTGATGGCGATGTGCGGGTGATGGTCATCCGAATTCCGCACTTGGCGGCCGGAGAGGAGGCCAAAGCGCTGGTAACCTTCGAAGTCCGCCGAAGCAGCCAGCTCCTGCCGGAAAATACCGCTATCTATCGGCTGCCCAATAAAAAGAAACTGGATCGGAAAATCCTTCCCTATTTGGGTACCAGTCCATTTATTGATCCTCGCCAGGCGAAGATTCGGGCCTTAGCGAAGGAGATCGGCCAAGATAAAAAGACTGCCTGGGAACAGGTGGAAGCCGTCTATGACTATGTCCGGGAGAAGATTCAGCAGGTGCCGGGGCCGCTCAAGGGGCCCTTAGCGGCACTAAAAGACGGCAAAGCAAGCCATGAAGATATGATCAACACTTTTGTTGCTATCTGCCGGGCCAAAGAAGTACCGGCCCGAACCGTCTGGGTCCCAGGCCACGCCTATGCCGAATTCTATCTCGAAGACGACGAAGGCAAGGGGCATTGGTTCCCTTGTCAAGTGGCCGGCAACCGGGCGTTTGGCCATATGCCCGAACGAGCAATCATTTTGCAAAAAGGGGATAATTTCCGTCCGCCATATAACAAACGGGACACCCAACGATTCATGGCCGTGCATCTATCTATTGTGGATGTGGATGCACCGCCAAAATATAAATTTGTTCGTCAACTGGTCTCCGCCCCATGAGTAGCTAAAAACCGCCGAGGTTACCGAATAACTCCTCCTGACCTACCAATACTCAGTAGTTCAAAGTCGGAGGTGCCAGAACAAAATAGTATCAACCTTTTATTTTTAAGAGACTTCTATCGGCTTATCTTTGTACCCGTTTTGGGGGTGGCGACAAAACGGCTTGGCGGTTCCGGTTGGTTTGGCCAGCTTCTGTGGGAGGGCTAGTCCATCTGCTTAGAACCGCGCCATAGAGAGGTTGGCGACAACTTTCGGAACCTCTGCAAAATTCGGACGCCGTAGTGAACTTCAGGCACTTTTGATTCTGGAACCGGTGTGTGCTCCTATCTGGATACTTACTATCGATCGAGTGCTGGCAATGGAAGCACCCCTATATATTAGTTTTGAAGGAGAGTAAGCCAACATGGTATAAAAATATACTCTTTTAATGATACTGTACTTTCTGCAAAATCAACTCTTTAGGGGCAGTGGCTATGGAGCCAGCCCAACCGGGCCGCCCATTCCCAAAGAGAATTTTCAACTTCTAAGTCGCCGCCAAAGACCCTACCAAAATGGCTTCTGGGAACCTATAGCCTTCCAATAAGTTAGGCTGCTAGCCCATCCAAAGGGCCTGGCTGGCAGCCGCTGAAGGTAGGCCAGAACCAGAGCAATTTAACCCCCTAAAGGGGAATTTTTCGGAAAGTACAGAATGATACAGAGGTTCTCAAAAAATTTCCCTCGAATTATGCAAAGGTTTCTAGAGGTTCCATAGCTTGAGTTTGCCCCTTTGGGCTGCTACCGAAAGGGCAGAAAGCTTTTACTATTTGGAATGATTGGATTTAGAAAGTGTGGTGTGGAGGAAGGGGCCGCCATACCTGTTGGGGAGAAAGCAACTTAGGCAAAACGTAGGGAAAATGACAAAGCTCAAGCATAGAATCTTCCCGGATGGATGCGAGGTTGTGCCATTGGAGTTTTGAGGGGGTGTAGATTCGGATTAGTGGTGGTTGTTGAGCACTAGGCCTATGACTCCGACGACGGCCAGCAATGCTCCGAGCACTGCCCGCAGACTGACCCGTTCTCGATATACCAGGACAACAAATGGCAGGATCAGCACAGGCATGGTAGCCAAGATAGCGGCCACTACCCCTGGCTGGGCATATCGAATAGCGGTCATGGAAAAGGCCACCCCCAAAAACGGTCCGACAAAGGAGCCGGCAGCTACGATTTTCATGGCTTTCCGGTGGCAAAGAGCAGCCCAGATTTCCGGCCAGGCCCGCAAAAGACTAATTAACACCAGATAGCCTCCCATGGCGCCCAGCACACGGACGTAGGTAGCCGAAAAGGCGTCATAGTGGCCAATGCCGTCTTTGGAAAGGACCAACGAGATGGCATTGCCGACAGCCCCACAACAGGCCAACACCACCCCCCAGCCGGACTGCTCTGGCCGAAGATAGTGCAGCGACTGGGATTTCGCCGGTTGTTCATATACGACCCAAAGCACACCGGCCAAAGTCAGCCCCATAGCTGCCCAATCCCACCAGTGGAGCCAATCACCTAGCCAAAGCCAGGAGATGACGGCCGCCACCGGCGGACTGAGCGAAAGAATCAACAGGGCAATTCGGGGACCGATTAACAGAAATGAATGAAACATACATACATCCGTTATGAAAAGTCCCATAAATCCCGAAATGCCTAGCAGACACCAAGTGCGTCCGTCGGCCGGCAGGGGCAAAATGGTGCCGTAAAAAAGCATTTGATAGCCCGCCACTAACACCAGCGTGAGTAGCAGTCGAATAAAGCTAATGGGCAACGCTCCGATGTATCGGCCTGCCGAGGTCCAGGCCAATGTGGACAGCGTCCACAACATGGCCGTGCCTAGAGCGGCTAACTCGCCAAGATGCGGAATCGGCATAACAGAACTGTTCATGGGCACTTAGACAAAGCCCAATCCGAACGAAACACGGCTGGCTTAGGGCCGTTTGAGCGTTGGCACCGGTCGGTTCATAGCCCAGAAGACTGCCTGAACCAGAAGCCGCACAAACTGAGGACAGTGGTCGAAATCATCTGGATGGCCTAGGGAAGTATAAAAGACCCGCCCACCTCGGTAGGTCCGGGTCCAGGCAACCGGTTCTTTGTGTGGGCCGGCTTGGCCCCAAAGCAGCACAGTGGCTTTCGGATCAATAGGTGAGACCAAATAGAGCGAACCACGGGATTGCCACTTTGTCGGTTCGATGCCGGCTAAGATGGGATGCTTGGCAGCTTCGGGAGCTACAAAAATTTCGGTGGCCGGATATTGTTTACCGGTATGGCCGTGGTAATTCCCGCCCAGGACCTGGTTGTCGAATTCTGGCCATTGCTGTTTTGGGGTTGGGGGACTGCCTGTGCGGAGGGCGAAGGCATGGCTTGAGGTGCGCAGGGCCACCAACGGCCGGCCAGCCTCCACGTACGCTCGAATGTGCTTCATCTGCTCGACCGGCAGCGCCTTCCGCCGCACATAGAGCACCAAAACATCGGCCTCCGCTAGAACTTCTAGGCCGGGCAGGTCGTTTTCCGGCTGACCGACCAGCAATCTGGTGCGGCAACCGTAGCGCTCTTGCAACAACCGAGCAAAATCCCGCAGGGTCCGGGCCGCTTCGTATTCATCTTCATAAGCCACCAGCACTACATAAGGCGGTGCCGATTTGGTCTCCGGGGTGTGGGTGGGCTCGGCTGCCCAGGCCACTCCCCCAGGCCAACTGAAGATAAAGACTACCAAAAGCATTTTCTGCCGGGCGGGCGGTCTTCGGTCCTGGATAGAACCTATGGCAGAGCTCATGGCAAAACTCCTCCTTCATTAGCAGCTTAGTGTCTCATTTTTTACTGGGTTTTTCTAGGGGGAACCAGAAGGGGGCATTTCAGGCTCAGGCGGGCGGCGGGATCGCCACTTTTGCCACAGGCGGTGGAGGTTTTCCAGCGGCAGATCCCACCAGTGGGGTGTGTGGTCCTGCCGGGCCAAATGGGCGGCTTCTGCCAACAACTGGATCGACGGCGAAACACAACCGGTAGGCAGGGCCCATTTAGGGAGGGAGATTTTTTGTTGGATGAGAAAAGCCACCATGTCGGCCAGCTCATGAGCCCAAGGTCCACCCACCACCGCGCCAATAATTCGACCTGTGCCTGGCCGAACATGGATTTGTAAAAAGGCTTCTGGTTGGTTGGCAATGGGTGCTGATGGTGGGCTGGAAGCTGTCTGAGTGTGACACAGGCTCTCTTTGGGGGGCGGGAGGACTTCCGGACAACTGGCTTCCACCCGATAGGTTTGGACTGGCCAACACTGCTGCTGGGCTTCGGCGGCCGTCTGACCCAGCCAAAAAATCGGGGGATCCATAGGAAAACACTGAAACCTCAAAAGCCAATCTTGTTTAGGCGGGCGATGTCCTAAGGCTTTTGCCACCGCCCATCGAATCATGCTCCAAGCAATCCGCGGACAGCGAAACTGGCAGCCGCACACACTGCCGGCGGCCAAAATCCGCCGATTGGTCGTGCGACAGTTGGAATCGATGAAAATACCCTTCGGATCCCAACGAACACCGGCTGCCTCCAATTGCAATCCAGGGGCTGCAACCGTTGTTTCCGGCACCGCCATGAGAAAATCGACCACTAGTTTCTCTTGGTGGCCAAGGCGGGCCAGGAGCAAAACTTTGGCTTGCCCTGTCGGCTGCAGATGTTGGCAAAGCGACTGGGGATAAATCCGCACGCCCTCCTGGAGTAAACACAGTTGAACCCATTGACGGATTTCAGGAGGATAGGCGGGCAGGATTTCTGGCTCACTGGGCAACAGATGCACTTGGCAGCCTTGGCGTGCCAACCACTGGGCCCAAAAGCACTCTTCCGGGCCAGAGCCTACTATAGCCACTCGTTGGCTCAGCCTCTTTCTTTCTCCGCCAAGAGGAAAAAGTGGTTGCTGCGGGCCGGTTCCCAGAAAACTGGCAGAATCTCCAGAGGAAACACCGGGCGGCTTTGGTACATCCGGGGAACCGGTTTCGGAGCCGCTGAGGCCCGCAACGCCAAAACCTAAGGAGACTAAAAGTTTCTCAGGAGTGGTGAGCTCGGCTGGTTCAACTGAGGGGAGCAAAGGCATTGTTTGCTGTTGCCCAAAGGCCAACAGGACCTTTCGGAACGCGATTGGCTGACCGTGGACCTCCAACACATCCGGGGCTTGGAAACAAACAGGCCCCCGAAACACAGCTACGCCACTAGCGGCTAACTGCCCTAAGGCTTTGTCGGTAGATATCGTCGGTAGGGCCTGCCCTCCCATGGGCAATCCTTCCACAAAAGGAGGGGCGGGCGGCTGCCAGCAGACCCGCCCCCTTCCCTCCGCCGCACACCCACTGCCTGGCTGGTTCAGGTTCCACCATTGGCAGGATGGCAAAGGGACTTTCAGCTTGGCGGCTTGGGTTTCCGGAGCTCCAGGCACTATGGCCACCCGAGCACCCAGTCCTCGGGCATACCAGGCGGCTCCGATCGCCTCCCAGCCATGACCCAAAACCACCAAATCGTACCAACCCTGAGGAATATCCGCACGATCCACCTCCACCGGTTGGACCACCTCCTTCAGATGGAAAAATCTTCTCCGTAAACCAACCAATATTCACCAAAACACTGGGGTAACACTCCCATCGAATCATAGGAGGAAGTTTATTTTTAGTCCAGAAGCTACCTCACCATGCCACCGCTGTGGAACCAGGAATCCACTTTTTCCAGCGTTTTTGCTCAACCAGATTCCTTCTTTCAAAAGGATGAATACAACGCCGGCTGCAGTTCCCCAAAAGTTCTTCCCTGAGAAATGGGCGGTTCGCCTTCTTTTGGCTGAAGTATTCCATCAGGGGCTGTCCTGAAAACCATTTTCCCGGTTGGAAGCAGAGCTCTGCCTGCAAGAGACAAAATCTCCAAAAACCCTACTTTACCAAGTTCTGCCAGATGGATCGGTCCTCTCCAAATGCTGTCCGAAAACGCTAACATCCTATTTCAGGCCAGCCTCTGAAAAACGGACGGTAGGTCTCCATTTGGCTGAAGTGGTATCTGAATTGCAAGAGACCGCATCGCCGTTTGTCCGGGAAGGAGAAGGGAAGATTCCCGATTACCCCCCAATATGGACTTCATACAGCGAAATTTGTGATCTCAATGCTTTTGCAAGTGCCATGAGAAGGGGCTTCGCTAGCCTCCGACTATCAATACCCCGAGCAAACCGGCTGCGGTCAAATAGTAGGCGGTCGGGAGGAGGGTTTTGCGAATTAGCGGTCCTTCTCGGCCGCTCATGCCTACCGTAGCCGAGGCGGCCACCACATTGTGTACACAGATCATGTTGCCAGCCGCCCCACCGACAGCCTGTAAAGCGACAATCCATAGCGGCGTCATCGGGTTGAGACAGAAAGCCGGTATCTGCAAACCTACCTGAAACTGAAACAAGGCAAAGGTCATATTGCTCACTGTATTACTGCCAGCCACAAAAGCTCCTAAGGCGCCGATGACAGCCGCAAAGCCGGGCCAGGCCGCACCAACCGCCTCGGCGACCGCCTGGGCCAGCTCGGTGGGCATACTGGCCAGGCCGGCTTGGTTGACGCCGGAATTGATAAAGATGCGGACCATCGGCACCGCAAAAATCAAAGCCGTTGCTGCCCCACACAGGGCCCGGCCCGCATCCTGAACCGCTTGGCCTACTAGCTTAACAGGCATTCTAAACAAAAACACACTCACCCCCACCACCAGTAAAAATACCGTTCCCGGTAACCGCAGCGGTGCCGATTCGGCCGAAATTTCGGTACCAAAAACGTTTTCGATCCCCAGTTTGGTTTCCGTAGCCCATTGCCAAATGGCCGGACAAAAACGCATTATCAACAGAAAAGCCGTCACCAAGACATAAGGCAACCAGGCCTTCCATAAAGGAACACAGCTCGCTTGGCAGGACTCGGCACTTTCCGGCAAGCTGCTGCGCCATTCAGGCTCCCAATCGGCTGGCCGAGGAAAGTCCCAAACGGCTTTCGGTTGGAACCAGCCCCATCGAGCCGCCGCTGTCGTCAGCATCAATGCCACCAAAGAACCGATCAGACTCGGATACTCTGGTCCTAGAAACACCCCCAATAGTGCATAGGGGATCACAAAGGCTAGGCCGCCGAAAAGGGCAAACTTCCAGGCCCCCAATCCTTCGCACCAAGAGCGTCGGGCGCCGAAAAACCGCGTTAGCACACAGCACATGATCAAAGGAATTAGAAGGCCCACCGTAGCATGAATTACAGCCACCCGAGCGGCAATACCAAGAATCATTTGCTCATATGGTCCTTCCAATATCTCCGTCCATCCTACGGAAGACGGTTGGCCAGAGGGGGACGAAAGCGGCATTGCTCCCGATGGGCATTGGCCAGGAGTATGCAAAAAATACTTGGACAAAAATTCGGCCACCGGCTCTTGTTGATACAGTCCTCGGTGAACCCCGAGCCGGATGGGGGTGCCGACGGCACCAAACGAGACGGGCGTGCTTTGGATGATCAAAGCGGCGGTTACGGCAGCCATGGGCGGAAAACCTAAAATGACCATCAGCGGACCAGCCACCGCCGCCGGAGTGCCAAAACCAGAACTGCCTTCGATAAAAGCTCCGAACGCCCAGGCCACAATGATTGCCTGCACCCGGCGGTCAGGACTGATCCGTTCAAAGCCGCCACGGATCGTCGCCACCGCTCCGGAATGCTTCAGCACATAAAGAAGGAACAAAGCCCCGAAGATAATGTACAATAATTCACAAGCAAAGACTAGCCCCTGCACCCCAGCAGCCGCCATCCGCACCCAGGGAATCTTCCAATACAGCCAGCCGACTAGCACCGTCAGCACC
This sequence comes from Thermoguttaceae bacterium, assembly GCA_025062105.1. GTDB lineage: Bacteria > Planctomycetota > Planctomycetia > Pirellulales > Thermoguttaceae > JANXAQ01. The sequence continues at coordinate 739 of JANXAQ010000073.1, read as the reverse complement.
AGTCCCAGTGGCATCACATGCCGGGCCGGCCAACGCCGCCATACCAAAAGCAAAAAAACTACACCCAACGGCGCAATTGCCATTAGCGCCGCTACCGGATGAGTGCTCATGGTTGCACCCTAGCTTGTGTTTTTAGATGATGAATCCGCCTGGCAGAGGGTAAAATAACCCTATGTAAAACTTAGAATAACTGGTTAGAACCTCTGACAAAATAGGATTCTCTGGTACTACCTGGCACCTGGGAAGCTGGTAGAAAAGCTCTGTTGGTTAGAGGCTCTTAATCTAGACTTTTGCTATTTTGGGCATCCTGCCAAAAGGCAAAGCCCTAATCCTTGGAGTTATTGGACTTAAAAATTGCGTAAACAAAAGGAGTGCTTACCGTAATGTTGGAGGCAAAGCAAGTTCGGGAAAAGGCACAAGTCAACCTTAATATTTATCCAAATAATCTAGCATCCTCTGCATGATTTAAAGGAGATATTTTTACACCATTTTGATGCCCTCCACTTCTAAGAGGCTGTCTTAACATGGGGATTTGGCTGGTTTCCCATGGGTTTTGGCCGACAGGCTCCTATCCTTCAGACTCCTTAAAAACAGGGATTTTTGGGGATTCTGGGGCATTCAGGAAGGAAAACTGCTTTCATCATAGAAAATGCTTTTTCGGACGGCCTCTTAGCTCGACTTTTGCCAATTTTGACTTCGCCCTGGCAGAGGGCTGTTCTATCTCCTAGTAAATATTGGA
>JANXAQ010000043.1 GCA_025062105.1 Thermoguttaceae bacterium | reverse complement strand
GGGAAAGTCGTACCTGTTTGAAATTATTTGGACTTAGGAAATTGTGTAAACATTAGCAGGGTTTGCTGCAACCTCTGGTCCAAAAAACAACTTAGGAAAAGATGGCAAAAGTTAAGCTAAGAGGCTTTGGTTCTGTTGAACCCTCTTCCGGTTGGAGGCCTAACCCACCAAAACTAAAGCAACACCGACCAGTATGGGCAAACCCCCCACCCGATTGAGACCCTTGCAACAGAGCCAGAGGGTTTCTGAAAAGGAGGTAGCCAATCTCCCTTTTCCACCGGCCGGGGAAGAATCTGGCTAGCCAAGGTGCCCAAACCCTGACCTGGAATTCCACCAGGCGGTGGGAACAATTTGGCATCCGAGTGAGCCAAAATCTCTTTTCAGACAGCCTTTATAAGTTTGGCAAAAGTCTGAACCTTAGGAGGGGTCGGCATTAACTTTGGAAGGCAAAAAAGAGAATATCTCCAACATCCTAAACATACAGTGGACTTCATGAAAGTTTGATTTGGTAGGGATTTGCCCGTCCCATTCAAACTCCTAAAAATATATAAGGGAATCTCTTGCAAGGTAATAAGTAGAAACCTCCGCAAAAATATGAACTATAGTGAACTTTATGGATTTTGAATTTTATGGCTGTTTGGTTTTACTATCCGAACACCTAGTCTCTATGGGGTGCAGGAATGGTAGGTACTTTTAGAGATTGGTTAGGGGGAGGATACCAATATGGTATAAAAATATCCCTCTTAAATTATGCAGAGGTTCCAGTAGTTGTTCGGGTAGGAAAATCAAATTGGAAGTCTATAATCGTTCTTAGAGGTTCTGTAGGTAATTATCGAAAAAATGGGGGTGGTCGGTCCTGATAAACGCTATCCACCATCCCCCGGAAAGCGGCAGATACCCCTTCTTACTCAGAAAGAGCTTGAGGGAAAATCGGAAGGCAAATGATCATGTGGGATTTAACTAGTGAGCAGCGGCAAGCAGGCAAAAAGGCGTTTGACGAGGCAGTCCGACACACTCGGCGGGATTTTCTCAAACAGGCCGCTTTGGCCGGGATGGTGAGCGGCGGGAGTTTGGGCGCCTTTTACTTCGGCTATCAGACGACGCTGTCCAAGCCGGTGCGCGTGGGCATTCTGGGTACCGGCGACCAGGGCAGTGTGTTGATTGGCGCTATGAACCCGGAGTTTTTGGAGGTTCGAGCCATTGCAGATCTTCGGCCCTACAATCTCCACCGGGCTTTTGAGGGGGATTGGTATAGTCCGGAGACAATGTCGGCTCGTCCGGGACTTATGGCTAAGTATGGGTGGAAAACTCGTCAAGAGGCCGAAAAGCATGTGGCCGTTTTTCGAGACTACAATGAACTTTTAGAGGCGGCGAAGGAGCTAGGGCTAGAGGCGGTCATCATTGCCCTGCCGTTGCATCTGCACGCTCCGGCCGCCCTGAAGGCTATGGAAAAAGGCTTGCATGTATTTACCGAGAAACTGATGGCTCGCACGGTGGGGCAGTGCAAGGATATGGCTCGGATGGCCAAGCAAAAAGGGCTGTATCTGGCCGTCGGCCACCAACGCCATTACAACATCCTCTATCAAGAAGCGGTGGATATCATTCGGCGGGGGCTGATAGGAGATCTGCATTACATCCGGGCGCAGTGGCATCGGGGCAACTTGCCAGGGGCCGATAGTTGGGCCATGCCCTTGCCTCCCGGCATCAAAGACCCCAAACAAGATCCCCAAGCTAACCGATTGGCCGAGGAACTGGAATCCTGGAAGCGACGACTAGCCGAGGCTAAACGCCGCGGTTCATTAGCCGAAATCCTGGAATGGGAGAAAAAAGTGGCTCAAAAAGAGGCCCAGATTGCTGACGGAGAACTTACCAACAAAGCCCATCAATATGGCTACGAAGACAAGGTCTATAAAAACGAGAAAGGAGAAGTGGTTTATTATCGGCCGGCCATTGAGGAACTGATCCGGTGGCGGCTTTGGGATCGGACCAGTGGGGGTCTGATGGCCGAGCTGGGAAGCCATCAATTAGATGCGGCCGGCATTTTCATCAGTGCTGCTCATGGTGGAGTCAAACAATGGCCGCTCAATGTGGTGGCCTCGGCCACCCGTCCTCTTTTCCCCCCGGACCGAGAGATCGAAGACCATATTTGCTGCATTATCGAATTTCCGGCTCCCGGCTACGTACCGGACGATCCTGTGCATGGCCGAAAGAAGATTGCAGTGCAGTATGCGTCGATCAATGGCAACGGGTTTGGCGGCTATGGGGAAGTGGTTTTTGGCACTGAAGGGACTCTCATTCTGGAACGGGAAAAGGAGTCGATGCTGTTTCGGGAGGGGGGCGAGTCGCGCATTGGGACCGCAGGCGGCGGTGGGCCTACATTGGACACCCAGGCTACCGACGTAGCCCAACGGGCCGAAGCCGGTGGCCCGGATCGGGAGGTAAGCCGAGGCTATGCCGAAGAATTAGAACATTGGGCCTGGTGCATCCGGAATCCGGCCCCAGAAAATCAGCCCCGATGCCATCCGGAAGTGGCCTTGGTCGATGCCGTCATTGCCCTGACGACCAATATCGCCGGCCGAGAAGGCCGACGCATCGTGTTCCAACCGGCATGGTTCGACATCCACCGGGATGAAACCCCGGAAGGGATTCCGCCTACTATTCGGGACGAAGGATAATAGGAACCGCCGGATAATTCAAAGGAGGTGTTTTTATCTTGACTTTTGCCATTTTTGCCCCCTTGTAGAAAGGAAAATCCCTAACTTCGAATTCCTGGAGTTAGGAAATTGTATGAACAAAACGAAGGACCTTCTTACTGCTGAGCAGAAAAGAAGTTCGGAAAATTGGCAAAAGGTGAGCTTTATAGGAGCATCTGTAAAATCCTGAACATATAGGGAATTATGTGCTCTTTTGATTCTATAGCCTTTAGTTTCTTCGATCCGAACACCGACGATTTCTTGGGTGAGAGGGAGAATGAGCCAATATGGTATAAAAATATACCTCTTAAATTATGCAGAAGCTCCTATACTCTTTGGTTCTGCCAAGTTTGATCCAATATATATATATATATATTTGGATGAGGGCAGCTAAGGACTACAGAATCAAAAATGCAAAAAGTTCACTATATGTTCCGGATTATGCCGAGGTTCTACAGATCAACAAGACTAAACTAGTGCCGTTTTTGCGGAGCATAGGAAACCAGCCATGTATCTTACTGATACAGCGAAGAAAATAGGGCAGGAGAACTTTTGTGCAGCTATTGCCCATCCGGCCATCCGTCAGGATTTTCTCAAGAAGCAAGTGGATCAGCATCTGGCTTCCGGCCGAGGATTGGGTCCATACTATTTTGGCTATGAACCGAAGCTTAAAGAACCCCTCCGAGTGGGGATTTTAGGCACTGGCGATGAGGGTTGTGTGCTGATCGGGGCGTTGAACCCTGAGTTTATCGAGGTGAAGGCGATTGCCGATATTCGGCCTTACAGTATCTATCGGGCCTTTCATGGAGACGTATATAGTGCGGCGGCCAGAGCGGCCCGACCAGGACTTTTGGCCAAGTACGGTTGGAAAACCGAAGACGAAGCCAGAAAACACGTCAAAGTCTATGGTCCGTATCAAGAATTGCTGGCGGAGGCTAAAAAACTGGGTATCGAAGCCGTCATCATTGCCCTGCCGCTGCATCTGCATGCCCCAGCTTCGATCGCAGCCATGAAAGCAGGACTCCATGTGTTGACGGAAAAGCTGATGGCCCACAACGTGGCCGAGTGCAAAGAAATGGCCCGGATGGCAAAGCAGACCGGTCTGGTCCTGGCCGTCGGCCACCAACGCCACTACAACATCCTGTACGATCACGCTGTGGAGTTGATCCGGCGAGGTGTGCTGGGTCAGTTGCATTACATCCGTGCCCAATGGCATCGGGCCAACCTGCCGGGCCGAGATAGTTGGAAACAGCCCCTACCACCAGGCGCCAAAGACCTCAAAAAATACCCCGAGGAAAACCAATTGGCCGAAGAACTGGCCCAGTGGGAACAGCAATACCGAAAAATGCAGCAAGAATTGGAGCGCCTCCAACAGGATCCTAGCCGCGCTAAAGAAGCCGAAGCCCAACGCCGCCGCACCGAAGAATTCTTCCGTCGCCTGCAGCAAAAACGGGCCCAGGCAGCCGATCGGGAAATTATCGATAAGGCAGCCCAGTACGGCTACCAACCACATATTATTCGAGATGCCCAGGGGAATGTCCTGTATGAAGCCCCGCCGATTGAGGAGTTGATCCGATGGCGGCTGTGGGATCGGACTAGCGGCGGCCTAATGGCTGAGCTTGGAAGCCATCAATTGGATGCTGCCAGCATCTTCATTGCAGCGGCTCATGGGGGCCAGAAGCAGCTGCCCCTATGTGTCATGGCCGCCGGCAATCGACCCCTGTTTCCCCCAGACCGGGATATCGAGGATCATGTGTACTGCATGATCGAATTTCCAGCACCCGGCTACGACCCCCAGGACCCCCACGGCCGACTGAAAAAAATCACCTATGCCTATGCCTCGATCAATGGCAATGGTTTTGGCGGCTACGGGGAGACAGTCTTCGGCACCCAGGGTACCCTGGCAATCGACACCGAAAAAGATGCCATGCTCTGGAAAACCCATTGGGTCCAAGACCATATTCGCCTAGTGGCTAGCAAAGGGAAACCCCCGCAGTTGGATATCCTCCAGCAAGCCGATCAATGGGATAAGGAGGCAGCGGCCCTAGGGACATTGGCTACGTCGGTTGCTGTACGTGGTTACACAGAGGAAATCGAACATTGGGCCTGGTGTATACGGAATCCGGCTCCGGAAAACCAGCCGCGCTGCAACGCCAAGGTGGGCCTGGCCGACGCTGTCATTGCCCTGACAACCAATCTGGCCGCCCGCCGAGCCGAACTCAACCCAAATGACCCCATGGCCGGTCGCATCGAATTCAAACCCGAATGGTTCGACCCCGATCGCGACGAAACACCCGAAGGCCAAAAACCCGACTTGTCCCGATATAGTTAATGCTTCCCCCATGCCTCATTCAGCGGCATATGTTAGGCGAATCCACTAGATTTGCCTCCCTGCCAGAAGCAGGTATTCAACTTTCCTAGATGAGGCGCCTAGTGGCGGCCTCTGCCCACCGGCAAAAGACCGAAGAACCTCTCTACGGTACTTTCTGGAATATAACTCTTTAGGGGGGATAGGCTATGGAGCCACCCCAACCCAGCTGGCCATTGCCGAATGGCATTTCCCACTTCAAAGCCCTGCCTGAACAGCCTACCAAACCGGAGCCAGAACATGGTAACCCTCATCAGGAGAAATTGTTTAGAAAGTAGAGTTTCTAAAAGCCTGGACATGATAGTGAACTCTATGAGCTTTTGATTTGGTAGGATTGTGCCGCCCCTTCTAAACTTCTACTATATATAGCGTGTTACCAGTGCTAGGACACTATATGTTGGGTTAAAGATGATGAGAACCAAAATGGTATAAAAATATATCCTCCAAACTATGTAGCTCGACTTTTGCTAATTTTCCTAACTGCTTTTGTTTCCTGGAGTTAGGGCGAATACAGCTTTTGTTCGCCGAATTTCCTAACCTCAATAATTCCAAGCAGCCAAAGCATTGCTCTTCCGGGCCGAAGCCAAAAATGGCAAAAGTCGAAATATAGAGGTTCCCCAACATAATCTGCCTTCCCCCTCGGAGTGGAATCGCAGAAACGGTTTGCCCTACTTCCCTGGGGGGCACAAGTACGGTAAAACAAAAACAGGCCCAAAACTGATTGTTTTCCCCAGACCCAGGGAGTGCCTGGGCGGGTCGGATTCTTGGACGGACATTGTTTTTGAGGAGCGAAAGGAGAGCAGTCGTGGAAAAGTGGCCTATTGGAGTTTTTGCCAGTATCGATGCCGGTTTGGGGGTGAAGCTGGAAGTGGCGCATGAATTGGGGATTCCCACCATCCACTTGCACGCTCCACACAAAAGGACCCGGACGCCAGAGAATGCGGAACGATTTTTGGCCCAGCTTCGGGAACTGGGAATTACCATTACGGTGGTCTTCGGCGGTTTTGAGGGGGAAAGTTATGCGGATATTCCGACGGTACGACGGACGGTCGGCCTGGTACCACCGGAGACTCGGGCCCAACGAACCCAGGAAATGAAGGAAATTGCCGATTTTGCTAAGCTGCTGGGCGTCGATGCAGTAGCACTGCACATTGGTTTTGTGCCCGAAGAGCCAGAAGATCCGCTTTATCAGGATGTGGTTCGAGTGGCACAGGAGATATGTGATCATTGCAAACAGAACGGTCAACGGCTCCATTTGGAAACGGGGCAGGAAACGCCGGAGACCTTGCTACGGTTCATTGCCGACGTAGGAAGGGATAATTTATTTATTAATTTTGACCCGGCCAATATGATTCTGTATGGGACAGGGGAACCGATAGCCGCTCTCAAGAAGGTAGGGCATTTGGTCCGGAGCGTGCATTGTAAGGATGCGGTGTGGGCGGCTCGACCAGGCCAAGAATGGGGCCGGGAAGTCCCCTTCGGCACCGGCGACGTCAACGCCGAGGCATTTCTGCGAACCTTGTATGAACTAGGCTACGACGGGGCACTGACCATCGAACGGGAAATCCCCAAAGAACCAGAGCGTCAAAAGGCCGAGATCGGCCAAGCCGTCCGCTTGATCCAAGAACTGAAAAAGAAAATCTTTGGTTAGGAACCTCTATAATAATTTAAGGGAAATATTTTTATATGATATTGGCTTATCCTCCCCCTCTCCCTTGGTAGCACCCAATAGATCGTAGCTGTTCGGATCGAAGCACCGAAAGGTGCGCGATTCGTAAGTGGATAAAGTTCACTATATGTTCAGTATTTTGCAGAGGTTCCGTTAATGCTATCGGCCGCTCCCAGGCAGAAGAAGGTTTCCGGTCTTACGTGCGGGAAGAAAATACGAACAGCTCAAGCTGAATGAACTCACCTTTTTCCCCATTCACGCCCCTGAGGCACAGTAGAGAAGCTACAAGGAGATGATCCGGTCAACCGGTCTTTTTGCCCCCGCAGCCAGCATTATCAGGAGCAAAGCCGTCTTCTTGCACGAAGGATAGCGGCCGATTTCTTCGTCTGGCTGAAGTAGTTACCAAAATAGGCCTTTGGAAAGATGCCTTATGAGTACGATTTCTGTAGTGGTGTCGCATCAGCTAGAACCCCAGGAAGCAGTGCGAAGGATTCAATCTGCTTTGGCCGAGGCCCAACAGTCCTATTCCGATTATTTGGCCCAGGGAGAGTTCCGATGGGTAGATCAAGTGCTTTCGTATCGTTTTCAGACCATGGGTCTTGTGGTGGCAGGGACCCTGAGTGTTGGACCTGGTCAGGTGGTGGTGGAGGCGGAGTTGCCCCCGACGGCTTGGATGCTGCGAGGAATGATCGAACGCCAGATCCACCAGCGTCTGAGCGAACTGCTGTCTTAGCGTACGGCTGATTTTTTGCGGTTAGTTTAGGGGATTTGGCGAAGACAGACGCCCTCTGACCAATTGAAGCATCCCTACCCCTGGGAGCTGCCCCACAGGTTAAGAGGCTCCTTACTGGAGGGCTTAGGAGTCGGTCGAAGGAGTTTAGGCCCTATATGTCGGAAGGAAAAAAGGTAGGAAAAGTGTTTGGTTTATAGGTAGGTGCTGTGCAAAGCTGGTTTGCAGGGAGCCGAAGCCTATTTTGTCTATATTCCCTATGTCGCCCAGTTAACCCACGAAATTTCAGCCCGTAGCTGGATTATAACTGTTCGCGGAACTATTCCTGGAAATATACCTGGCACTGTTCCTGTAACTGTTCTCGGAACTGCAGTGGGAGCTGTTCTTAGAGGCTGTCTGAAAAGAGATTTTGGCATCCTTGGCTGCCACGTTGTTTCCCCCACCAGGAGGCGCTACAGCCCAGGATTTGAGCACCTTGGCTACCCAGAACCTTCACCGGCCGTTGGAAAAGGAAGACTGGGTACCTCCTTTTCAGACAACCTCTTAGCTCGACTTTTTCCATTTTTACTAACTCTTTTTTTTTAAAGTAGTTACGACGAGACTTCCTTTTTTTCACGCAATGTCCGAAGTCCAATAGTTACAAGGACTTATAGTTTTCCCCTTCCGGGAGACGCCCTAAATTGGCAAAAGTCGAGCTTAGAGGCTGTTCTGAAATTGGGATTTGAGCGGTTTCCAATAGGTTTTTGGCCGACCGGCTCCTACCCTCGCCGCTCCTTCGAAACAGGAATTTTCGGGATTCTGGGGAATTGTGGAAGGACACCTCCTTTCATCATAGAAAATACTTTTCCGGGCAGCCTCTTAGCTCGATGTTTGCCATTTTTCCTAACTGCTGTTGTTTCCAGTAGTTACAACGAGGCCTCCTTTTGTTTATGCACTTTCCTAACTCCAATAATTACAAGGAGTTAGAGTTTTGACCTTCCAGGGCGAGACCAAAAATGGCAAAAATCGAGCTTAGAACTGTTGTGCCAGTTCTCACAACCAGTGGGCTCAATGTCCGATAGCTGGTAGAGTCCAACCTTCTTTCCTCCAAGATATACCAGCGGTTTCAGTGGGGCGATTTGCTTATAGCCGATAAAGTCAACCTGCGGGGGGCCTCTTATCTAAAATTAACCCTCGGATAGCAGAATCGGTTAGAGGCTGTCCTAAAATGGGGATTGGGCTAGTTTCCAATGGGTTTTGGCCACCGGCTCCTATCCTACAGACTCCTTCAAAACAGGGATTTTAGGGATTCTGAGGCATTGAGGAAGGAAATCTGCTTTCATCATAGAAAATGCTTTCTTGGAGGCTGTTCCAAAAAAGCTTTGCCCCAGAAATACATTTTACGGAACATCTGCATAATTTCGAACATATAGTGAGCTTTATGGACTTCAATTCAATAGGCGGTGGCTGCTCCCGCCAAGCACCTACTACCTGACGGGTGGTAGCAAGTGGTAGCAAACCAATATATTAGGTCAGACTCGGAGGAGACGAAAATGGAATAAAAATATTTCCCGATATGGAGAATTTTTTACCTTCTTGGCTTAGCATCTTCAAACAACCTTTTTCCAGTACGTGGCGGGGAGACCGATTAACCTAAAACGCCATCGGGGGAGCTCAAAATTTCAATTTCGCGAGAGCTTCTTGGTTTAACTGTTACCCGTGTGGGCTTCGTCGTGGAGGAGTCATGTGCTACTTTGTATAACTATTAGAGTGAAGAGAGATGAACAAAAGAGAGTTTTTCGGCAAGTCCTGGAAACAAAAGCCGTGCTGGGGAATGATCGGGATCGAGTTAGCTGCCAAGGTGGCGGAATACTCGGCGGAAGTCTTCCCAGGACCAATTGAGCACATCCAGGATATTGGAATAATCGTCGGTCCAGAGGCGTTTTGTAGGATCTGGTTCGAGAGGTTGCCAGGAGGGATTTTGTTGCAGAGCTTCCAAAGCGGGGCAGGGGCGAGCCAACACAACCCAGGTGGACCGATACTTGCCTTCGGCACTTTCGTCGTCGTCATCGCAGACAAGGGCTGTAAGGCCAGCGTCGGCGGCTAGGTTGGCCAAGACCGGCTGGAGGTCCAGATGGCGGTTGGAGATATGGACGGCTAGGATTCCTTCGGGTTGGAGGCAGTGGAGATAAATGTCCAGTGCTTCGCGGGTCAATAGATGTAGCGGGATCGCATCGGAACTGAAAGCGTCCACCAGCAGCAGATCGAATCGGCCTTGGGGTTGCTTGGCCAATTGAAGCCGGGCGTCGCCTAAGACAATCTCTACAGAACCGTCTCGGCGTTGACAGTCGGCAAGATAGGTAAACAATCTTGGATTGGTGGCAATGGCCACCACGGCCGGATCGATCTCAAAAAAGCTAATATGTCGGCCTGGCTGACCATAGGCGGCCAGCGTCCCGGTGCCCAAGCCGACTACCCCCACTTCCCTAGGCAACCCAGTCTGAAGGCCCTCCATCGCTTGAAAGATCATGCCAACGGGACCTGTTGGATGGTAATATGTCCATGCCTGTTCCCGATACTCGGGATGAAACCCTTGCATTCCATGGGTGGTGGTACCGTGAAGTAATTGATGGACTAGGTACGGTTCCTGGCTTTCGGGATGGTAATCGCGCTGTTGGTAGACTCGCAGGACTCCAAAGAAACTCCGCTTGGCATACAGGGGGGGTTGCCTTTTCTCACAATAAAGGAGGCTAACGATCAAAAGCCCGAAAACGGCCAAGCCAAACCGAATCGGGCGGCGCACCACCAACAGGGTCGAAATGGCCGCCAAACCCAGAAACGTGGCTGTGGCCAACGCCCCAGGCCCGATCCATGATTGCCAACTGGCAGGCAACAGATAGTCAAACAAAGTCCGAAGCCAGTTATGTTCCCGCAATAGCTGAGCCAATGTGCCATAAACACCCAGCAAGAATAACGGGAGGCCGAAATCCCAAGCCCAGGTCATGCCTCGGCGGGTACCTTCCGGAGGCCAGGGGCGTAAGAGGCACGCCACGGCAATCATGAGAGGATACTCGTACACTTGTGGAAATATCTTCGGAGCAACCAGGGCATTAAACGCCCCCCCCAATACACCGCCTAAGGCCATCCAAAGGTAAAACTCGGTAAGGTATTGGGCTGCCGGACGCCGCGCCGCCAACTCCCCATGGCAAACCAAGGCCGTCAGAAAAAATAGCCCCAAATGCAACGCAAAGATCAAAACCAACTCCGTAGGATTGCGTATATTCACCAAATAATAAGAGGCTGCCACACTTACTACCACCAATGCATGAATGCGCACCATCCACCGATGCGGGCGCACGCCCCACCGACCAAACACAATGACGAACGACAGTAAATACAACGCCAACGGAATTACCCATAATAACGGCACTGCTGCCAAATCAGTGGTCATATAGGTGGTTACCCCCAGAAGCAAACTGGACGGTGCAAAGGCCAAGGCCAGCCACCAAAATCGTTCCGCCCAGTCCGGCCGAGCCAGGCCGGGCAGATCGCCAGCAGCCTCCAGAGGGCCGGGATTTGCATTAGGGTGGTCTTGGCCGGACTTCAGTGGGCTGTCGGCTAGGTTCCACTCTGGTAGTTCATTGCCAACCGGAGAAGAATGCTGAACAGATTTTTCTTTTCGCCAGGCCCACAAGCCACATAAAAAAATCAAGATGGTCAATCCAGCATACCCGACGCTCCAAAGCCAGGCCTGCTGTTGAAGTGTCCATCGTGATTCTATAAAAAACGGATAAGCCAACAAGCCCCCTAAACTGCCGATATTACTAGCGGCATAAAGCCAATATGGATCCCGGCTATTCCGCCCCCCCAGCGCAAACCAGCTCTGAAGCATCGGAGAGAGGCCCGAGAGAACGAAAAACGGCAGGCCCACCGAAACGCTTAAGACCATCAAGATCCATAAAACTGGGCGATCTTCCCACGGCGGCAAGGCCCAAGCCACTACGCCGATCGGCAATACCACCCAGGCTATAAGCATCAAGACGTAATGCAGCAGACTTTGCCAGCGTAGGCCCAACGTCCGAGCCCCCCAATGGGCATAGGCATATCCGGCCAACAACACCGCCTGATAAAATACCATGCAGGTATTCCAAACTGCCGGTGCCCCCCCTAAAAGCGGCAGAACCATCTTGGCAAACATCGGTTGCACCATAAAAAGCAACCAAGCACTCACTAAAAGCGTTAAGGCAAAAAGCATACTGGCCATTTGTATCCCTTTTCAACAATATCCTACTCACATACCACTTGGCAGCCGGAGAGAACCTGCTTCCAGTACCTACTACGGATTGATACCCAACCTCAGAGTCTCCCCAACAGCCCAACTCTGGTGATTTGCCCAAGGCCCTACTTATGTGAATCAGTGTACCATGACAGAGCTAGGAAATTCAGACGCCCCCCACACATAACCCAAAGCCTTAAGCCTTTTTCTACCAAAGTTAGCAAAATCGCAGGATTGATACCTTAAACTACGAAGGAGCCAACCTGCCAGCAGCAGGAATTTTGCACAAGTATGTTGACCCTCCTGCCAAGAGAATTTACCATAAAAAAAGAGGTCTGGTTGGCTGGTTTTGGTGGAAAGGATCTCGGAATGAACTTTTTTTGGTTATATCGATCGAAGCGATCGACCTGGCTAGAACCAGACAGACCGACAGACGGCGGGAAGTCTTGGTTCATGAAAGGGGCTATTATTTGCATTGGGCTGATGTGCTGCAGTCTGTCTTTGGGGTATGCCCAATCGCCGAAAGAAACACCCAAAATCCCCCCGCCGAAAGACATCACGTTGGAAACTCGTGATGGCGTCATTCTGCGGGCCACCTACTATCCTAGCTGGCAGGGAAAAGAGGCGGTGGCTGTCCTCATGCTGCATGATTTTGAGGGAAACCGAGCGGATCTTGCTCCCTTGGCTATGGTGCTTCAACGAGCCGGGCATGCCGCCTTAACCTTGGACCTTCGAGGCCATGGCGAAAGCACTACCGTCAAGGGGGCGACTCGCACGTTAAACGCCACTCAATTGAGCAATGAGGATTTCCAACGGATGGTGGCCCAAGATATCGAACAGGCCAAACGGTTTCTAAGGGAAGAAAATAACGAAGGCCGACTCAATTTGGAGAAACTATGTGTCATTGGGGTAGGAATGGGCGCTACGCTTGCATTGGAATGGGCTCGGTTGGATTGGAGTTGGCCTCCTTTAGTTACCTACAAACAAGGCCAGGACGTCAAAGCCCTTGTACTGATTTCGCCAGAGTTTACGTTTCGTAGTCTTTCCGGAGCCAGTCTATTCAAACATCCTCAGGCTTCCCGTCGGATCTCGGCTCTGATTATTTTCGGAGAAACCAAACCCAAAGCCCTTCAAGACGCAAAACGTATCCACAGCATGTTCGAGCGAGTCCAACCCCAACCGGAAAAACCCGAACAACGCACTTTGTTCCTCATCCCACGAAAAACTAATCTCCAAGGAAGCCGACTCATTGATGAAAAAAATCTGCGGGCCTTTCAGATTGACCAATTGGTGCTGAATTTCCTTCGGCTCCGCCTGGTAGAACAAGACTATCCCTGGTCCGAACGGCGTGTTACTGCCCAGTAAAAAGCGGTGGCGTTCGCCCAAAGGAAAAGGAAACCCTGTTTTTTTCCGAATCCTTCTGCTGAAGGAAAAAGCCGATTCGGTCTCCCCGGCTAGGCCTCTCGCTGTGATACACATCTTTGGGGGTAGCAGCGGCCATCCGAGCATCCTACTGATGCAGGAAAGATACCAAATGGCTTCTGGAACCAATTGCCCAAATGGATTTGGGGAATTTAGGAAACCTAGGCAAAACGTTCTTTAAAGCCAGAGAATACTTTTCCAGACGATTTCTTCGTGGTCTATTTACCCATTTTATTGGACGACCCATCCACTCGACTTTTGCCATTTTTCCTAACTGGTTTTGCCATCAGCAGTTACGACGAAACTTCCCTTTATTCACCCAATTTCCTAAGTCCAATAGTTCCAAAGAGTTAGAGCTTCGCTCTTTCGGGGCAATGCCCCAAATGGCAAAAGGGCAGATCCACAGAAGTCCCATGTATGGATAACCGGGAGGCCGACAGGCAGGCCAGATAAGCCACCTTATCTTTCCAGCTGAGGACGCAAAGGCGGGGGAAGAAGGCCTGGGCTTCTCATTTTCTACATTTTCGTTCTTTTGCCTAATCAGAATTTTCGATTTATTCCTCAAACTTCGCATGTTTTGTGCCGATCCTCTAAAAAAAGAAGAGGAACCTCTGCAAAATGCTGAACATCCAGTGAACATTGTGAACCTTTGATTCTTTAGCCGTTCCGTTGTCCTGCAGGACATCTACTATCTGTTGGGTGCTAGCAATCCTAGCGCCCCTATATGTTGTGTTAGAGGGAGGCCAGCCAAAATGGTATAAAAATATCCCCTTTGAATTATGCAGAGGTTCCAAGATTATCCCAGCTTCGAGGTGCTGTCCCCATTCTCCTTAAAAAACCCATTCGAGCGGGTTATAGGAATGGACTCCCTTCAAAAAAAGGACTGGGAGTTCTGATTGCTGGATTTAGAATCGCGTTCTGCTCATGCCGGTAGCTGGGCCACCCAGAGAGCCCGGCCTGCTAGCGTGGAAATGCAGCTTCCATAGACAAGCCAGGGAGGCTATCCGACCATGAAAATCCCCATGGTGGGATTGATGGCTGGGCTGTTACTCAGTAGGTTTGCCGGAACGCTTTGGGCCCAAATTCGGCCAAGCCCAACACCGCCCCCTTGTGTACCGCCTACCGTAACAGCCCCTCAGGTGGATAGATTCAGAAATTCTGGTTCTGGTGTGCTCCGAGCTCCGACAGGACAAAAGGTTTTCGCTGCGAGCCAGAACAGGGGTTCGAATTGCTGGCCGACGGTAGTTCCGGAAGGCGGCTACCCACCCGGGCTGTTGACCCCATTATTTATCCGATTTTATCCGTATGCCTGGGCAGTGTCTCCTGACAGAGACGCACCTGCCCAGGGGAGAGACTATTGTAGCTGGCACCGGGGCTACTCCGGCGATCTGTACATGTGGATTTTTATCTCTAAACCACGAGCTTTCTCCCCCTCTGTATGGCTGCCTCCCCAGAAAGGTCCATAAGCGATGCCCTGTTTTTTTCCCAGGGACCGATTTCTTTCTGGGGTGGAAAGTTACTCCATGAGCTGGAATGTTACTCCAAACGCCAAGGCTGGCGCATCGGTCGGCTTCGGAGCAGATTTGCCTGGTAATCGTCCAGAAAACACTCTTCCACCGGATTCCAGCGGAGACCGCGTCCTGTCCAATGGGCAATGCAGCCTAAATGGGAAACGATCGTCGAACGACAAGCCGACTCCACATTGCTTACCGGATCGCTGCGAGAACGGATGGCTCCCAACCAATTCAGATGATGATTGTACACTGGTCGATCTTCGCTTTTAGTTTTTGGCGCATGTTGAAGGATTTCTGCGGGATGGGCTACCAAATACCCCTCCCGTCCCACATGAATCCAGCCGTTGTCTCCCACATACAACGCTCCAAATGGCTGGATGACGGTTTGCGGATCCCACTTGGGGGGTATCTCTTGTACATTTGGATTCAACCGACCAGGAACTACTTGAAGCACAGTACCCATAGCATATTTGTAGGTTAATACGGGGACTTGGCCCGTCTCTGGGGGAATAATTTCTACCGGGCCGGAATCGTCCATTCCTAATGCCCATTGGACTACATCGAAGGCATGAACCGCGTTGCTAGTCAGATTACCGCCCCCGAAATCCCGACAAAAATGCCAGGGCACCACTCCGCGTGGCATGCCGTAGGGATGAAACCGATGATGATACGGCCGCCACGGCGCTGGGCCTAACCACAGCTCCCAATCCAGACCCTCCGGCACAGGCTCTGGTGGTAGGTTCACCTCCTCGCTGGTTCCAGGAAAGTTCACATAAACGCAGCGTACCTTTCCTAAAACGCCTTGCCGAACCAATTGGCAGGCCCGAACAAATTCCGGACTGCTGCGCTGTTGGAAGCCTCCCTGAAAGATCCGGCCATACCGTCGAACCACATCCATCATCACCCGGGCTTCCTGGATAGTAAGCGAACAGGGTTTTTCGCAGTAGATGTCTTTGCCTGCTTGGGCGGCCAAGACTGTCGCCAATGCGTGCCACCGGTCGCCGGTGGCGATGATGACCGCATCAATATCCTGGCGCTCTAGCAGCTCCCGGAGATCGTGGTAAGCGGCGCAGCCTCGGTACGCCCCGGAAGGCTGTTTAGCGGCATAGGTCTGGTGTGTGATTCGCTGAGCATCCTCCCGTCGCCAACGATCCACATCACAGACGGCCAGCACTTGGACCTCCGGAAACTGAAGCATATGGGCCAGATGGCCTCGACCCATGGCGCCCAGCCCGATCAGACCAATGGTAATCCGCTCACTAGGAGGCGTGGTTTTTGCTTCTAGTCCTACTGCTCGGGCTGGTATAACCCATGGCGTCGGCAACAGGGCAGCCCAAGCTCGCAAAAACCGCCGCCGACTGTACCTATGAAGAGCCCTCGACTGCCTAGAAAAAGCTCTCATAGCATTCCGATCATCCATGGCCCACTCCTCCAAACACGTGGAAAAGAAATATGGAAGGTGCTTCAGGCAGGAAGTTCAGAAAGAGGGTTAACACACGGTGGCTCTGTGGAAAGGTTCTCCCCACCGGGGGATGTTTTGCCTATTTTGATTCGTTTTGCTCCACTTTCGGTGGTGTTATGACGCCGACTGGCAACCTTTTCCATAGTCCAAATGATCTGGACCATATTCGGTACGCCGAAACGGAAAGCAATCGCCAACAAGCCGTCTGTTATCTTACCCTGCCTGGATGCGAAAAGATACCACCTGGGGGCCTACGGGAACTATCGATAAGCCATCTCCTCCCAGCTAGTTCACCTATCGAGAGCCGGAAAATTTGACTTTTCCGGAATATGACCTAGGCTGTTTAATAGAGGCGAAACGTGCAGGCCTCGGCTGGAGCTTGTAGCTCTGGGAAGTAGCTTATCTGGCGACTTGTCTAGTTGGTTTTTTTCCGGCAGCAACACCTGAACTGCACACAGGTCCGCCGCCGGGTGCTTCTGTGATGGGAGGTACTTCGATGAAGTGGCTTGCTCTGAAAGTGCGCCGTTTCCTGCAAAGTGAAGATGGCCCGACTGCGGTAGAGTACGCGGTGATGCTGGCCTTGATTGTCATTGTGTGCTTGACCGCCATTCAGGCCATCGGCACCAATGCCAGCTCGACCTTCCAGAACATCGCCAATACACTGCCATCGGGTAAGTAACCCTGTGCAAAACGTGCCGTCTTTGTCCTGTCTGCGGGTAATTAGCTCCAGGCAGGACCCCGGCTAGAAGCCTTAGGCCCCTCTGGACTGGGTTGTCAGTACAGAGGGGTTTTTCATTGATTCAGTCTTATTCAAACCGGTTCCTCTCTGGAAGCCTAAAACCTCCAAAAGGGGGTCAAAACCGACCGGCAGGGGCAAAACCTACCCGGGATCCGGGCACCTTTTTCCCAGTGCCACGGAGCGACCTGTTCTATTTTGCGCTTGACTTTTGCCATTTCCCTCTCATTCCCTTAGGCTTCAAGTTAGGGCAGAGCATCCTTTTGTTCACATGATTTCTTAACTGTAATAATTCCAGGGAGCTATGGACTTGTCCTTTCGACAGGATGCTGAAAATGGCAAAAGTCGACTCTAAAAGCTGGGTTAAAATTCGGATTTTGAGGTTTGCGGAGATGTTTTGGATTGATTACTCATCTTGCGTCGACTTTTGCCATTTTTTTCTAACTTGGTTTGCCTCCAGGAGTTAGTCTCCACGCTGCTTTTGTTCACGCAATTTCCTAAGTCCAACAATTACAGGGACTTAGAGCTTTCTCCTTTGGGCAGGAGGCAAAAAGGCAAACGTCGAGCTTCGTGCAACTTGACTTTTGCCATTTTTGTAACTTCTTTGCTTTCAAGGAGTTAGGTTTTTACGATCTTTTGTTCATCTAATTTCGTGCCCCAATATTTTCAAAGGGTTAGGAGATCCAAAGGAGGCCATAGCCCGGAAAATGGCAAAAGCCCAGTGAAAGAGTGCCAGAAAATAGGAGGCTTTCGGGAAGTGAAAGTTCTTATGCCGTGGAAATCTCTTTTCGGTACAGCCCCTGGCGCTTCGACCAGAGGATGTCCCATCAGGCGGAGCATTTAGCTTCGGTTTTCCCGTTTCTGCTACGTATTTTTTTCCAGTAGTTCGGACGAAACCACCCTGTGGTTACACAATTTTCCCAGCCCCGGATCCGATGGGGCCAAAGTCGAGTTTAGGAATACCCCTCTAAAGTAGGCCTGTGCTAGACTTCGCCTAGCGGCTTAAGCTGATTGGATATCCCACCCACCGAGTGCTTTTTTAACCTAGAGTTAATAAAGGGGAGAAAGTGGCCTTGGGAGAAATTGTGCCATGCTTCCGGTCATGCCGCCTGAAATGGTCCAAGGGGCTGTCCAACTACTAATCTATCTGTTTAGTTTTGTGGGGGCGATTTGGACCTTGCTGGGGGGTGTCCGGACTCCCTAACTCAGACTGATGGTCTAAAATACACCACCAAAACACCCTTTTTATATCCTAGCCGTAACATTTCAGCTGAATACACCGCGATTGTCCTCTCCTCAGTTTCCAGAAAGTGCCAGGGAGAGGGAAACGAGCGGGTGAATCGGCCTTTTGGCCCTCGCAGACGGCATTGCCTTTGGGAAGCAGTCCTGTTGCTCGGGGGAAAAAGGCGGATTTCTCCAATGGGCTGAAATGGTATTCTTAGCCAAACCTGGAAAAATCGTGCCTGGTTGGACAAAGCAGTTCTTTTTCAAGGAGCATCGGGAGTATGTTAGGAGCTATTTCGGATTTTGGGGCTTATGGAATGTTGATCATGCCCGTCAGTTGGATGTTAACGGTGGTTTTGGTTATAGCGGCTATTATTGACGGGTGGAAGTTCCGAGTGCCCAATTGGCTTACCTTTCCGTTGATTTTGTCGGGATGGGGATGTAGTTGGGCGATATTTGGGTGGCCGGGCTTATGGGCCAGCCTCCAAGGGACAGCAGTTGGTTTAGGCTTGCTTCTGCCCGCCTATGCCATCGGGGGCATGGGTGCCGGGGATGTGAAATTGTTGGCCGGCGTAGGTGCTTGGCTAGGGATGAGGGATACCCTGTGGGCCTTTGTGGTATCAGCCATAGTGGGGGCGGTGTTGGCAGTAGGGATGGCCCTTTATCGGGGCAACTGGCGGCATCACCAACAGCAATTGGTAGAAATCCTGCGAGAAATAATGATTATTCGGAATCCGGAGGAATTGGCGGCCCGGGCGGCCGAACGAAAACCTCAGATGCTTCTGTTACCTTATGGAATTCCAATCGCTTTAGGGACGATTGGGTATTTTGTATATGCGGGAATGCTCCTGTAGGTGATTTGGAACCGAGGGTGAGACGCTATGAAATTAACCAATTTGTGTAAATTAGCCATTCTCTCAAGGGGGAGAATCGGAACAGCCACTCCCTTTAGAGGAAGACCATGGAAATTGGAGAAAGTTTACCGATTATGCCGAAAAAATCGAGTAGCAGCGGCTGTAGTCGAACTGGCCATAGTCCTGCCACTATTTCTACTTCTTGTGTTAGGCATGATCGAATTCGGGCGGATGATCATGGTCCAGCAGATCATTACTAATGCCTCTCGAGAAGGGGCCCGCCGCGCTGTGCTTGATAAAGCCACCGCTCAAGAGATTACTAATCTGCTCCAGCAATACTTGAGCAACAGTGGTATCCAAGGAGCAACTGTAACGGTCAGTCCGAATCCTCCTAGTTCTGCCGGTTATGGCGAACCTGTCAGAGTTACCGTTTCTGTGCCTTTTAATCAAGTTAGCTGGCTTCCTGCGCCAATCTTTCTTGGCGGGAGAGTCTTGACATCAACCACCGCCATGCGTCGAGAGACGGTCCAATAAGCCCAACAAGGTACCCGACAACAAGTTAATCCCTACACAGCTTCCCTAGCAAAAACTTACAAAAACTTGCCTGCACCAGAGGGGGACTCTTGCTTCGAGGACATCTTGAAAGGTGTCCTCAAAAGCGGCCAAAAACTTACAAAAACTTCCCCTGAAGCAGGGAGCAACTCAAACTCAAAAAATCTAAACCTCCGTAGAGGTACTTCTAATGCAACTGAAATCGTGGATTTTGCTTTTGGTAGCCCTAGTTTGTGGGCTGGTAGCTTCGATCGGGATCACCCAGGTGATTTCTCGACGGGCCCAGGAACCCGTCTCTATGGGGGAAACAATCCCCATTTTGGTTGCAAAAGACACGATTCCCGCCTGGACTCCTTTAACCGCCCAGCTGCTGAAACTCCAACCTTGGCCAAAAGATCGGGTGCCCGAAGGGGCTATCAGCCAAATCGAAGCCGTCGAAGGACGCCGCACCAAAACCCCCATTTATCCGGGAGAACCTATTTTAGAAAAAAAACTTTTCGATAAAAACGCTAACGAACACGGCCCTACGGTCATGATCCCCAAGGGCCTTCGGGTCGTTACTGTCAAGGTAGATCAGGTTTCCGGCGGTAGTGGCCTGATTCTGCCAGGGGATCGGGTGGATGTAGCGGTGGTACTGAGGCCAGACCCCATCCGAGGCATTACCGAACCGGTGACCAAAACCTTCCTGCAGGATATCAAAGTCTTTGCCGTAAACGATCAGTTCCATCTAGAAGGCACTGCGCCGGAAGAAAAAACCATCCAAGCTAAAACCGTTAGCCTCTTAGTTACCCCAGAACAGGCCCAGATGATCTTGCTTGCTTCAGAAATTGGCAAAATCCAATTGGTTATGCGAAGTCCTCTAGAACAGGATCAAGCCCAGGTCAAACCAGTCCGATTGCAGGACATCTTGGATATTTCGGAAAAGAGCGTGCGGGAAAAGGAAAAATTAGCGGATACTTCTACCCTCCAAGACAAAGAAAAAGAGCAGTTATTAGAACGGTTTAGAGAGTTTTTGAAAAGCCGAGAAAAATCCCAGACCGAAACGGTTTCGGTGGCTGGTACGGGTGCACAGGGGGGGGTGGAGCCTGTCAAGGCAAGAGCCGAACAATGGACCATGCGGCTCTTGAAGGCCTCGCAGGTAGAGGATTTGGTGCTGGAAAAGGGGCAGGGGGGCTGGGCAGTGGCCAGTAGCCACGTGTATGGCCCTCCGGCAAATGGGTCTGGCAAACCAAATGCTTCTGTCAAAAGCCATGCCGCCCATCCGAGCGGAGCCTCTCCTAATGGGGTTTTAGGGACCTTGCTGAAAAAAGAGGTGCCAAAATCCCTCCCACACCCGGCTCCAGGACCCGCTGGTTCGGTTCCTGGCGGATCGCCTACTGGAGCTAATGGTTCTCCAACGCCAGAGTCCAGCCAGCCGGCCAACCTCCCTCATCAGCCCGGACAAGCCAACAGCCAGCCCCCAGGGGGCTATCCCCGGGTTTCCGGAACACCATCCGAATCCTTACCACCGGCGGGGGAAGATTTAGTCCCCAACCTCCTTGGGCCAGTTCCTGATGAAGGTTAACCGTTCAAAAACGGCCAAAAAACCTCGGTTCACAGAGTACAAAACAATTCAGCCGAGCAGTGGGAGAGCAACGGAACTTGGCATTTGGAGAAAATGGGAATTTAAGAAAAGACAAAAGGGAAATCTAGGAATTGTTTGTCTCGGTTTTCCGGTTTTGTTCAAAGTCAGGGCTACTTCATTCGCTAAATAGTTCTCCCTTTACCGAATGAAAAAGCCGCTGTAAGCATCCCTGCCGCCACCGGGAATCAGTTCACCAAGTCGTCAAAAGAGTAAATCAATAACCTGGATTCCCGCTTGGACGGGAATGACAATGACATGGGTGGAATACCATCTAGTCAAAGGATACATTCTTACTGCAGTCGGCTGAAGTGTTATAAATCGGGATAAATATTGGTGTACACTGCGTTTCACGACGGCATTATTTAAGCAAAATCTTCGGCAAGGAAGCGAACGATGGACATGCCAAGCCTTCTAGGAGGGAAGATGTTGGGGCATTTGGCTGGGCTTTGCTCCCGGATGTATGCAATGTTTCGAGTGCTCCCCTTGGGAGGCATCTTTTTGTGGGGAGTAGGGAGTTTTGGGTTGGCAGAATGGCTGAATCCGTCTTTTCTACAGGCCGTCATTTATGCCCAGCAGAACAACTCGGCTTCTGGGCCGACATCCGGCCTCATTCGGAAGATTGAAAATTCTTCCGAACGGCTGGAAATGGTTGTCAATACAAGCCGGATTCTTACCCTGGAGAAAAAGATTCCCCAGGCGCAGGTGAATAATCCGGAGCTGTTGGACCTGACGGCTCTTTCGCCCAATCAGATCCAACTGCACGCTAAGAAGGCCGGCGTTACCCAGGTGAATCTTTGGGATGAAAATCAACAAATTTACACAATCGATGTGGTCATCTACGGCAATGCCGAGGAATTAAACCTCATCCTCCGAACTCAGTTCCCTAAGGCTAGCATCAAAGTAGTTCCGATTTCCAACGGAGTACTTCTGAGCGGTTATGTCGATAAACCGGAAGATGTAAGTCGAATTATCGAAATCGCTCAGGAGTTTTATCCCAAAGTGATTTCTAATATCACCGTCGGCGGGGTGCAGCAAGTTCTGTTACATGTCAAAGTGATGGAAGTTTCTCGCACCAAGCTGCGCCAACTGGGTTTTGACTGGTCTCAGGTGATTAACGCCCATATGATCGTTTCCAGTGCCAGTGGGCTGTTGGCCAGTGTCGAAGGCGCCGGCGGTGGTGTGCCCCCAACTGCTGTAACCACAGGACAACCAACGTTTCTGTTCCGGGTCGTGGACGGTAATAGTGCGTTTTTCGGCGTCTTGGAAGCCCTGCGCCGGGACAATTTGATGAAAATTCTTGCGGAACCGACTCTGGTAACAGTAAGTGGTCGGCCAGCCTTCTTTAATGTAGGTGGAGAATTTCCGATCCTGGTACCGGAAAGCCTTGGCACGGTTTCAATCGAATTCAAAAAGTTCGGCACCCAGGTGGATTTTGTGCCGATTGTGCTGGGTGGTGGCCGAATCCGACTAGAAGTCAAACCCCGGGTAAGTGAAATCGACAATACCAGGAGCGTGTCGGTCCAATCGCTTACGGTGCCGGGTCTGCGGGTCCGAGAGGTGGATACTGGGGTGGAACTGATGGCTGGTCAAACGTTGGCTATTGCCGGTTTGGTTCAAACCCGAGTGGAAGCCCAGCGCCGAGGGATTCCTGGAATTATGGAACTTCCGTATATCGGCGCCTTATTCCGCAAAGTCGAAGAAACCCATAACGAAATCGAACTGCTGATTCTGGTTACTCCGGAACTAGTGGATCCGTTGGATCCGAGCCAGGTCCCTTGCGAAGGCCCCGGCATGAATTCCCGGCGTCCTACAGACTGGGAACTATATATGCGAGGGAAAATCGAAGTGGCTGGGAAGGATCGGCCCAGGATTGGGGGGCAGATGAGCGGCTGTTGGGAGGATTTTGGCGCTGCTGGCTCCTTAGGAGACTCCCCGGCCGCCGGGCGGACAGAATCTGTTTCCTCCGCCAGAGGCATTTCCAACTCTGGCTCGCAGCAGATTGGAGCTGGTTCCCCCGCCGCCAGCCCTGGTGCTGCGAGTAGCCCGGCCGCCAAGAGTTCAGCAGCCAGTTCGACTTCCGGACTGCAAGGCTTCATCGGCCCCCTCGGATATGAAAAACCGAAATAACGCGATTGACGAAAGGAACATGAGCATACCTTCGCCATGGTGGAATGACTCCGATTTCCTAAATCCATGTTTGGTTTGGAGGAAACAGACCCCTTGACCACCTCCATTTCCCAGCAAACCCTTCTCTAACTCCTAACCAGATACTGCTATGACTGGCCGAGTGCTTCGTGTCGCGTTTGTTGATCCCAACGATGCTACCCGGGAAATGCTCAAGGGCATGTTATTGGGCATGGAGATGATCTGGTTAGAAGCCGAGTGTTCCCGGTACGAATTTTTTGCCGATGTGGTAAGTCAGACCAATCCGGACATCGGGTTAGTGGCCTTGGATGCGGATCCAGAAAAAGCCTTGGATTTGATAGGACGGGTTAGTCAGGCTTCGCCGGAATGTGCCATTTTGGCCATCAGTTCTTCTAGCGATGGCAATTTGATTTTACAGACGATGCGGGCCGGGGCTAGAGAGTTTTTGACCCAGCCTTTGCGGATTGAGGATTTATTGGCTGCTATCGGCCGAATCACGCAACGCCATTTCGGCAAAGGGGAGAAGGTTAGGCCTTGTCAGGTGATTGCCGTGGCAGGGGCAATTGGGGGGGTGGGAACTACCAGTCTGGCGGTCAACTTGGCCGTGGCTTTGGCCGCCGATAAGAAAAACTCCGTAGTCCTGGTCGATCTGGATCTTAGCCTAGGAGATGCAGATGTCTATCTGGACACTATCCCAGAATATACATTAGTAGATGTAGCCCAAAATATCTCTCGACTAGACTTTTCTCTGCTAAAACGTTCGCTTACCAAACACTCCTCCGGGCTGTTTTTGCTGCCTCGCCCGGTGCAGTTGGAAGATGTCTGTTTGATCACTCCAGAAGATCTCCAACGAGTCATCGGCCTGTTGAAAGCCACCTTCAGCCATCTGGTCCTAGACCTGTCGAAAGCCTACAGTCCGATCGATATGATGGCCTTGGAGATGGCCACCCATATTCTCCTGGTTACTCAATTGGATTTGCCCTGTCTGCGGAATGTAGTTCGTCTGATGACTTCGTTTAAACAGATGAAAGGGTTGGCGGAGCGTGTGAAGGTTATTGTCAACCGAGTGGGCTGGGACAGCGGCCAGATTACCCTCAAAAAGGCACAAGAAACCATCGGACAAGAGATCTTCTGGCAACTGCCCAATGACTATCGGACGATGATCGCCGCCCGCAATAATGGGGTGCCGCTGTTGCAGCAGGCTCCCAAAGCCGCTATTACCCAAGCCATCATGGAACTGGCCGCCGCTTTGAATTCTCCAGAAAAGCCTGCCGAAACCGAAGAAGAAACCGGCGGCAAAAAATCCTCCCCTTTAAGCAAAATCCTGCCTTTCTGGAAATAGCCTGGCCTCTGGCTTGGTTTTCACCCCTCTCTGGCTGCCTGAGCTAGAGTTTTTCCGATTTTCTGTAACTTTCTGACTCTTGCCATTTTTCCTAACCCAGTTTTGTCGGGTGAGGCTGAAATTCTGCGAGTCAATTGGGCAAAATAAAATATAGGAACCTCTGCAAAATCCTGAACATATAGTGAACTTTGTGAACCTTCGATTCTCTAACTGTTCGGTTGCCCTACCTGGATATCTACTATCTATTGGGCGCCACAATGCTAACACAACTATATGTTGTGTTAGAGAAAAGACCAGCCAACATGGTATAAAAATATCCCCTTTGAATTATGCAGAGGTTCCTAGAAATTGGCAAAAGTCTAGCTAAGCTCGACTTTTGCCATTTTTGGCGTTCCCATCGAAAGCACAAAACGCTAACTCCTTGTAACTATTGGAGTTAGGAAATTGGATGAGCAAAGGGAAGTTTCGTCGTAACTGCTGATGGCAAAACCAGTTGGGAAAATTGGCAAAAGTCTAGCTAAGAACCTGGTGCCAAAAATCCGTTGACTAATCAAGCAATACCCCCTTTGGCATTTAGTATCGCTAGAAGTTTGGTATCTCTCTATTTGAAGGGTTTTGTAGCTCGAATTTTGCCATTTTCCCTAACTTGTTTTGCTCCAGTACTTCGGGCGAAACTTCCTTTTCCTACCCCCGCTTAATATTTATTCCTAACTTCTTTTCTGTTCAGGAGTTACGGCTGCCCTTCCTTTTGTGCATACAATTCCCTAACTCGAGTAATTCCAGGCAGTTAGGGCTTTCTTCTTTCGACAAAAGGCCCAAAATGGCAAAAGTCGACTCTTCTAGGGGCAAGCCCCAAAATGGCAAAAGTCACGTGTAGGCAAAGGCGCCGGAATAACTTCGGCAACCCTCGGAAGGAGCAATTTAGTACAGTCTCTGACAGACGGAAAAAGCCAACGAAAAGATCTCCGGTAAATTACCCCGCTGCCCACGGTCTTGCCACTGGCAATCCAACTCTTTCACTCTATTGGAGAGGGCTTTGGCCTTCGGGTGGCGGCGGTTGAGACAATGGCCAATTCCGCAATTCTTCCAGCAACCCGTTGACATCCACACCGCCACTCTTGCCCGCTTGTTCCCAGTATTGCCTAGCCCGTTGGGTCTCGCCCCGCACCGCATAATAAGCCCCGAAGGCCAATTGGGTGGCCGGGTGATTGGTACGAAACCACCGCCTAGCCAAAAGTTCCACCACCGAACCAGGAATCTTTTCGATCGGCCAACGGATATTTCGACCCTCTGCCCGCACGATTAAATACTGGGAATTTCCTTCCACAATAGCAAATCGGATATTCCCTACGGTGAATTCCTGCGCCACCTGCAAGGAGCTGACCGACTGGCGAATTCCTTTCCAAAATTCCCCCAAGTAGTGCTCAAGCATCCGAAGTCGTTCGACTACTTCATGTTGCTCGGGGGTCTGAGCGTTGGTCTCTGCCGTTTTTAAGGCTTCTGCTGCGGAGGCAAGATCGTGTTCGGCCAGGGCAGAGCGAACCTCCTGGACGGCTTTTTCCCAAGCCGCCTGTTTGGCAGGGTCCAGGGAGGGTTTTGGTTGCAGAGGTCTTTTTTCTCCTGGTTTAAGGGAATTTTGGTCAGATATCCCACCTCCATGTTTTTCCCGCTCTTCGCCAGGTGGTGAGGATTTCTCCGCCGGAGATGTTGATCCCTTCGGTTGTCCGTTCCTAGCAAAGGTGCCGGAAACACTTTTCCCACTCGAGGGGTCGGAGGGCATCTGGTTCCAAGAGGATTGGTTCCCAGCGGAAGTTTTTGGTACTGCCGCTTCAGGCCATTGCATCCGTACTCGGTAAAAGAGGAAAAACAATCCTAGGGCCAGAAGAATCAATACCACGCAACTGGCCATCCACCATACTACCGACTGACGAGCCTGAAGCGGAGCCTTTTTGATAGCAATCTGGGTGGTGGCTCCTGGCAGAGGATCCGGAATCAGATGAGCCCCAGCAGCCGGGCCACTGGGAGGAATGTTTCCAGAAGGCATTGGGGGGAGCAGCTGAGCGCGGGGATATATACCTCCTTGCTGGGCGGCAAAGCTAGGTAGAGCGGTACTTCCCGAAGAGCCTACCCCAGAGGTAGTGCTATATGGATGTCCTACTGGGGGGGTAATTGGGATCCCCCAAGGGATTCCATGAGGGTGGACTTGCCCCGGGTGATAACCGCCAAATTGGTGGGGAAATGCCCCTTCAGAATAGGCATATTGGGGCGGGGGGCCCGAACCACTAGGAGGCAAACAATACCCTACCGGGGAAACCTCCCCCGTCAGCATCTTTTGTGTCTCCCCCATTGGAGGCATTTGGGCCTGAGGATTGGTTATCGGAATTCCAGAGGGGAAATAGCCTGGAGCAGGCGTAGCTGCTTCCTGGGGCGTTTGCTGGCGGGGAGGAGCAGAAGAAACAGGCCCAGGGGGTATTCCCCCGGGAGCTTCTGGAGTTCCATGGGGCGTTGGCTCCCCAGAGGGGGCAAACAAGGTCCCCGACCCGCTAGGACTACTGGGCTGTCCTTTTTGGAGGCTCTCATCATAGAGAGATTTAGCTACCGGATCTAATAAACAAATTTTCGCCGCAGTTAATTCGTCTAGCAGTTGCTGCCATTGTGCCAAATAGGCTCCAGGTCGAATATGCCGGACTTGGTTCCGAAGGCGTTCGACGGCCGCAGAGATCTTCTCCGGATCCGATTCGCCTAACGGCAAACCTAAAAGCTCGTAATAATTTTTGGGGGGCTGCCCTACGGGAAATCCCAGAAACACCGCATATGGATCAAACGACTCTTGCACCCGTGGTCTCCTGCTTATGGAGGATGAGAGAGTCCCTTGGGCTGAAATAGCCCAGTATTACTTATTGTAACAAAACCTCGTCGGAAAAGTTCCACTGCCCAGAGAAAAAGCTTCCTGGGATTCAGAATTCCTCTGCTAGGGGGGACAAAACTGGCGGCTTCCTATATACTAGTAGAAGTCGGAAGTTTAGAGTGTGCACCAAAATCACACTCCACCTAAAACGGTGGGGTGATTGGATGGTCCTAAAGGGGGGCAAGTGTATTTTGGTGGGGGCCATTGACTTTTAGCCCGATGGGGAGGAGTGCCGTCATGATTCGGTTTACTTGTCCAAGCTGCGGCAGTAAGCTTAATGCGAAGGAGGAGATTGCCGGACAGACCCGCAAATGTCCTAAATGTGGCTCGCCGGTAACCGTACCGGCGGTTTCGGAAGCTACCGGCATTGCCGTGTCGGAAACGGCCGAGGCCCATGTTCAGCCCGCCTCCGAGTTCCATCTGCCAACTCACCATTGGCCAGAACGTCTCAATCGGATGAATCGCTATCTGATCGTGGACAAAGCCCATCTGGTGGCCACTTGGGTCAATAATGGTGACGGCTGGATGGTGAAAACCAATTACGGGTTTGTCCAAGCAAGTCGCAATTTCGAGCTTCTACCGGCCCAAGGTGATTTTAAACTGGTAGAGCTGGACATGGAACTTCGTTCCGAAGGACTTCGGCTTCGAGGCATCATGGTCTATCAACTGGCCAAGCGGTGGGCCTTAACCAATCTAGACAAGGGGGATGATCGGATTTTGAAATCCATCGTCGGCTATAGTGGCTTGAATCGAGATCAAAAGGCTGTGGTTCTTAAGGCCCTTAAAGAGTACTACATGCGGGATGTCTGGGAAAATGCTCAAGGGGTGCTGGAGTACCTAACCAATACGGATTATCACTCCCCTGGCACGTTACCGGTTGGTTAACCACACCTAGCGGATTTGCTACTACCGGACCAGTTCAGCCGATGGAAGGCATTTGCCTCTCGGCTGGTTGCAAGAGGCCGGCCAGCGAAGTTTCCCCTGCTGGGTAGAGAAATGGTGGGCTGATTTGTTTGTGGTCCCCTTAGCTCGACTTTTGCCAATTTTGGCCCCTGCTGAAAGGGCAAAGCTGTAACTCCTTGGAATTATTGGAGTTAGGAAATCGGGTGCACAAAAGGAGTGTTCGCCGCGACTTTTGAAGATAAACCAAGTTAAGGAAAATGGCAAAAAGCGACTGCAGAGGTTCCCAAAAATATTTCCAGCAATTATGCAAGGTTCCATCTATCCTTCGAAGGAGAGACAGAGGTTGCCGAGGAGTGGGAGTAGGGTTTCGCCTCTTATCCAGATTACCCTGGGGAGCACATCCGGCGGGGGTCGAGCACCTGGTCAAGTTCCTCTTTGGAAAGCAGGCACTGCTCTTGACAGAGTTGGCGGATGGTTTTGCCTGTCTGGAAGGCTTCTTTGGCCAATTGGGCGGCCCGATCGTAGCCAAGATAAGGAACCAAAGCGGTTACAAGAGCTAAGCTTTTTTCTACCATGGCTTGGCATTGTTGTGGGTTAGCTTCCATTTGGGCCAAGTACTTATGGGCGAACACGTGGGCGGAGCGGGCCAGAAGTCGAATGCTTTCCAACAGCGCCTCGGCCATGACGGGCATTAGGACATGCAATTGGAACTGGCCGCCCGTAGCACCGCAAAAGGCGATCAACTGGTCGTTGCCGATGACCCGAGCTGCCGCTTGCATGAGTGCCTCGCAGAGCACAGGATTGACTTTGCCAGGCATGATGGAACTGCCCGGCTGCAGTTCGGGCAGAATAATTTCGTACAGTCCGCATCGAGGGCCTGAGGCCAAAAATCGAATATTGTTAGCCACATTAAAGAGGCTGACGGCTATGGTACGCAGTTGGCCATGGCAATCGACCAGGGCGTCTTGCTGCGATTGGGCCTCGAAGTGGTTGGCTGCTTCGACAAAGGGGATGCCGGTTTTTTGGGCCAAAAGCTCCGCCACTCGGCGACCGAAGTTGGGA
Source organism: Thermoguttaceae bacterium (assembly GCA_025062105.1). Classification (GTDB taxonomy): domain Bacteria; phylum Planctomycetota; class Planctomycetia; order Pirellulales; family Thermoguttaceae; genus JANXAQ01. The sequence goes on along the minus strand of JANXAQ010000043.1, from coordinate 13,221 downwards.
TGGGTATTGATGCCGGTGCCGACAGCGGTGCCGCCGATGGGTAGTTCGCAGAGGGCTTGGAGGGCTTGGGTTGCCCGCTGGCCGGCCAGCTCCATTTGGCGGGCCCAACCGCTGACTTCCTGGCCTAAACGGATGGGAGTAGCGTCGGCCAGATGGGTTCGAGCAATTTTGATAATCTCTTGCCACTGGGCTGCTTTGGCCGATAACTGCTGATGGCAGTCCCGCAGTGCGGGAAGCAACTGATTTTTGATAGCGGTGGCGGCTGCCACACGAATGGCTGTCGGAAACACATCGTTAGAGCTTTGCCCGAGGTTGACGTGGTCGTTGGGATGAATGGTTTTTTGCGGTGCGAGACGATCCAGACCGGCAAGTTCCATGGCCCGATGGGCAATGACCTCATTAGCGTTCATGTTGCTGGAGGTGCCTGAACCGGTCTGATATACATCCACCGGAAACTGATGATCCCACTTGCCTTCCGCCACTTCCCAACAGGCAGTAATCAGGGCCTCGACCTGGGAGTCGGAAAGAGGCCGAGCAGCAGCCTGGAATCGCCCTAAATCTCGGTTGACAACGGCAGCAGCCCATTTAACCAGCCCCAAAGCATGGATTAACTCGCCTGGCAATGCCCGGCCCGAGATGGGAAAGTTTTCCACCGCCCGCTGAGTCTGGGCACCCCAATAGACCTCGGCCGGCACCTGCACCGGTCCCATTGTATCCCGCTCGATCCGAAACTCCCCCATCGCTTCGACTCCTTTGACATCCCGGAGGGGTGCTAGTTCCCAACTCGCTAACCTGCTACCAAGGCCAGATACTATCCTAATTCAACCCCATTACTGGCTGTGCCGAAACACAGTCGGGAACCTCTGCGAAATCCTGAACAGCCAGTAAACTTTATAAGGAACCTCGTATAATCCGAAAGGGATACTTTTATACCATTTTGTCCGGTCTTTTCTCTAACACAACATATAGGGCTGCTAGTATTGCTAGTACCCAATAGATTTCCAGATAGGAGAATCAACCGGCACGAGAGTCAAAGGTTCACAAAGTTCACTATATGTTCAGGATTTTACAGAGGTTCCTATAACTCTTGGAGCCATAGGGATTGGCCAGCTCCGTGCTCCACCGATTCTATCTAGGTTGCTCCCAGTGCTAGCGGCCTTATTATTGGGCTCGCTGTGATACACAAGTTGGCGTTGAAGTGTTTGGATACCAGTCTAGGCAAATCCCGAAAGCTCGTTGATGAGCACAGAAGGGATCGAATAGCCAATATAGCCAAAGCAATATAGCCAACACAGTCTCCGAAACCGTACATCTGCTGATCTTCCAACGGATCTTTCCAAAAGTATGTAATTTCTCCAAAGTAGCAATTAGCTTCTTTCGAAAGGTTCGTTTCCCCCTATTGAGGACGCACAATTGCTGGCGGTGTGATGGTAAATACCTCCCAAAGATATGGTATAACAGCCAGACATATCAGGATAGAAGCAGAAGGCACCCCAATGATGTAAAAATCCTCCTTTGGATTCTAGAAAGAAAGCTCTGGATAATTCGACGGAGATATTTTTATACCATTTTGTCTTACCGTGCCTCTAACCCAATATGTTGGGTGCTGGCAGAGCTAGCACCCAATAGATAGTAGTTGTTGGGATAGAACAACCAAGGGGAATCAAAAGTTCATATAATTTATTTATATTCAGAATTTTTCAAAAGTTCCTAAATTATGCAGAGGTGTCCTCTTGGCTTCCAAGCAAAGCTTCGGCCACAGGCCCCGAAACTCCGAGTTTACCGACTGTTGTAGGCTGGACCCATCAGCCTGAAAAACCGCCAGAAAAGCGGTACAATCCCATTTCCGGACAGTTTTTAACTCGTTTCTTAACCTTGGTTTGCCTCCTGTGGGTACGGCAATCGGCTTTTGTATCCATGCAATTTCCTAAGTCCAATAATTCCAATGGGTTAAAGCTTTCGCCCTTTGGCAGGAGGTCAAAAATGGCAAAAGTCCACTTAAGGTGTCCCGCCGCATGGCACCTCCCGGTTGGTCTGGTGGCGGACTTCGCCAGTTGGCAAAATCCAGTTGTTTAAACACGCCATTGGGGAGAAGATTAAACGGATTGGTTGCTTGGGCCCTAAACGGCCATGTCTGCTGCCCGGGCCGAAACAACCTAACAACCCGAAAGGATTTGACTACAATAGTACCAAAAAGCTTTCGGATTGGTAAGGAGCAGAGCGAATGCGGTCGATTGCGGTGATCAATCAAAAAGGCGGAGTAGGGAAAACCACTACGGCAGTCAACCTTGGAGTGGCCTTGGCCCAAATGGGACGTCGGGTCTGCCTGATCGATATGGATCCTCAAGCTCATGCCACCTTACATTTGGGAATCGAGCCGCGCAACGACCGGCCTTCGATCTACGATGTGCTGGTGGGGGATTGTGCTTTGGCCGAGGTCCGCCAGGAACTCTATCCGGGCTTTTGGGTAGTGCCATCGGATTTGGACCTAGCCGCAGCCGAGGTGGAACTGGCCGGTGTCGTCGGCCGGGAAATGATCCTCCGGGACAAACTGCAAGAAGATAACCATCCGGTGGATTATCTGCTAGTGGATTGCCCACCGTCGTTGGGGGTGCTAACGCTCAATGCGCTCACGGCGGTCCAAGAGCTAATCATCCCGTTGCAACCGCACTTCTTGGCCCTGCATGGGCTGGGCAAATTGTTGGAGACAATCGAGCTGGTGGCTCGGCGGCTGAATCCAGCCCTTCGGGTAACAGGAGTGGTCTTCTGCATGTACGATGCCACTACCAGGCTTGCCCAGGAAGTCATTCAGGATGTGGAAGAGTTTTTTGCTAGCCGCCCCCAAAAAACCTCTCCTTGGGCTCAGCTGCGAATATTTCAAACCCGGATCCGGCGCAACATTCGATTGGCCGAGGCACCAAGTTTCGGCCAATCCATCTTCCACTACGCCCCTCAGTCTCCTGGGGCGGAAGATTATCGAGCATTGGCCGAAGAATTGCTCCGCACCACTCCCAGTCTTATCTGCTGAGAGTACCGGGGAGAAAAGCCATAGGGGAAAGACAAGTACATTTCGGTCAATCTAATACATCTCGGCTAATCTAAGCTCCACTTTTGCCATTTTCCTTAACTTCTTTTGTTTCCACCGGTTAACGACGAAACCTCCTTTTGTTCACACAATCCCCTAAGTCCAATATTTACAAGGAGTTAGAGTTTTCTCCTTCCGAGAGAAGGCCTAAAATGGCAAACGTCGAGCTAAGAGGCTGACCTAAAATGGGGATTTGGCTTGTTTCCAATCGGTTTTGGCCGACCGGCTCCTATCCCCCACACTGCTTACTGCTTCAAGACAGGGATTTTGGGATTTTTTGGGCATTGAGGAAGGAAAACCCCTTTCATCATAGAAAATGCTTTTTCGGACAGCCTCGAAGCTCGACGTGTGCCATTTTTCCTACCTGCTTTTGCTTCTAGGAGTTACGACGAAACCTGCTTTTATTTGCCCAATTTCCTAACTCCAATAGTTGCAAGAAGTTAGAACTTTTCCCCTCCGGGAGGAAACTAAAAACGGCAAAAGTCGAGCTAATACATTTCGGCCAATCTAATGCATTTGGCCAACCAAGGGAACCTCGGCATAATCCGGAACATATAGTGTCCTTTAAGAGGCTGTCTGGAAATGCGTTTTTCCAGGGGAAATCAGCTCCGTAGCTGGTTTACCCAGCAACCGAAAAGTGTCTATTTTTCCCGTCTTTTGCTAGAAGAGCTGGTTCATCCAAACCGCATCGGGAAACGCCCAAGTGTTGATTTCCAGACAGCCTCTAAGATTTTTTTGACTCTGTAGGCTTTCGCTCTCCCCATCTAAATAGCTACTATGTGTAGAGTGCTAGCAGTCCTAGCAACCTAATCTATTGGTTCCGTCCGGGATGGAACCGAAATGGTATAAAAATATCTCCCTCGAATTATGATTATGCAGAGGCTTCTGCTATTAGGTGCTGCAATGCTAGGAACTTTAGGAAGGTCTGCATAATTCCAAGCAGATATTTTGATACCATTTTGGTTTGTCCCAGCTTCAGCCCAATATATGGTAGTCTATCGCTGTTAGTACCCAGCATATAGTAGTACCTTCGGCAAAAGCAAATGCCTCCCAGCTGATACAAAAGTTCCTATAGTTCACTATGTGTTCAGGATTTTGCAGAGGTTCCTTTATTTAAAAATATCCCCTTTGAATGATCCAGAGGTTCCTATATTAGGTCTTTGAATGGGGCGAATCTATGTCGATTCAAAGCTTACCAAAGTTCATGGTATGTAGCCCATATGGGAGAGGTTTCCCAGGATTTTCCCGATTCAAGAGTAGCTGACTTTCCGGAGAGATGGGAAGCTGTTGAAAACTTTTCCCCTCGGAGGCCTCGATCCTCCAAAACTGGACTGATTCTCACCAGCATGGTCACAACTTCCCGGCGGCGGAGACCCTTTCTATAGAAACTAGGGGTGGCTCTGGTGAAAGGTTGTCCGCAGTCTGAGAGGGGATTTTGCCCATACTGGTCGGTTTTGCTTCAGTTTTGGTGGGTTGAGGCCTCCGAGCAAGCTTTTAAACAGAGCCCCTAGGGGTTTGAATGATTTGGATTATAGCGGTTTTGTCGGCTTTACCATCTACAGGGGTTACTAAAACCTAACGAATCAGACCGATTGGATGAGGGCTGGTTGTTGCGGAACCCCACGGCTAAAGGGAATTCAGCGAATTATGGGCAATAGCCAAGACGATTTTTTGTGGGGGAAGAACTATTCATAGCATGGTGCCAAGGAGTTAGGCTATGCCGAGGATCCTAGGGACTCTGGGGATCCTGTTGATAATAGGGGCAATGGAAGCCTGGGGGCAAACTGGTTTATATGGGGCGCCGGAGGTGATTCCATTTCCACCGGTGGGAGGGGCAGCAGGCCAAGGCCAGGTACTACCAAGCGTTGAACCCTACGGATCGGCTCCGGTCCTTGGAGCAGCTCCCAAAAGGATAGCGGCTGGAGGGAGTGGTTGGTTGCCGATGGAGCCCGCAGGGGGAGGTTGGCAGCAAGGCAGCCAGCGATATGCTCAAGCTTCCGTCCCCTATGGGGGTACAGCGAGGGGATGGAGTCCCCCTGCAGGTGGGACAGCCAGCGGCTCGGTGGAAGCTCCCCCCGCAATGGGATCTGCCTCTGGAATAGGCTACAATGGGGCGGGTGGGGGGTTGCCTTATGTAGAGCCCGAAGCCCCCACTTCCTTGCCGAGTCAGCCGCTTTGGCCCGGACCAGAAGGAGGGGGGAGGCCCCAGGCAGGTAGTCCTCTGGGGGGATCCTATCCAGCGGCTACCCCTCTTCGAGCAGATCAAACTCCTCAATCGGGTGGGAAAGCTTCTGCCAGTCTAGTAGATCAAATGCTCCGGGAAGGAGATCAGAATGCCACTTTTGGGGGAGTTGGAACCTCCGATAGCCCCTTTGCCCAAGCCCTAGAAGATAATGCAAGCCCACCAGCAGGCTGTTGCTGGGGCTTCCTGGTACCTGATTGTCCTTGGTATGTACGCTTAATGGTCTTTATGATGGGCCGAGACGAACCGAATCGGTTCTGGACAAGCTATGAGACCAATAATAACCCCAATCAACTCATGCATACCAATGACATCGGTTTAGCTTGGCGGGTAGGTGGCGAAGTGCGGTTTGGCCGACGGTTCGGTTGTTCCAATAATTGGGCGGTGGAAGCAGCCTATTGGACCTTGGATCCATTCGACGGCCGGACCGCAATTTCTCATCCTAACGGGGTCAGTACACCGATCAATTTACAGTACGTGTGGTTTTATCGGTCGGCCACCGATTGGAATATGGCGGCCGATTTATTTGACAATGCCATTGAACATCGACTGCGTCGGCAGGACGAATTTCATAATGTAGAGATTAATTTCCTTCGGCTGCACCGGTTGGCCGATCCTCATTTCCCCTTGGATTTACACTGGGGCTTAGGGGCCCGTTGGCTTCGGTTTGAAGAGGAGTTGTTGTTTGGATCGCTGCGAACCGGCAGCTGGGGAGCCAATGGCGGCCGAAACGAAGCCTACATTAATCAGGAATTGACCAACGACCTAATTGGTGTGCAATTGACGGTGGATATGACCTACTTTGTCCACCGTAGTTGGCGGATTTTCTTAACTCCCCGAGTGGGGCTATACAACAACCATATTGACTTGGATTTCCAGGTTTATCGGGGAGATGGAACGGCGGCCAGTCCTCAGCCTGGCTCCGGCGTTACGGGGACTTATCCCGTCCGGGCCAAAACGGATACCCTCTCCTTCCTGACCCAACTGGATGCAGGAATAGAATGGCACTTTGCCAAACACTGGACCGCAGCCATTGGCTATCGGGCCATTGTGGCCACGGGTATGGGCCTGGCCGACCACCAATTCCCCGATTTCCTCATCGATCTACCCGAAATAGGACACATTGACCACAACGGCCATCTGATCTTGCACGGAGGCTTTGCGAGTCTGACGGTAAACTTCTAACAACTCAACTTCCAACAACGTTGAAAACTCCCTCAGGGAGTATGTGCCGAACTTGTGAGGCTGCAAGCGGGCAATAGAAGTGGGTTTCGGAGGGCTCGGGATCCGAAACAGCTCTGTTGCCCTCGCAAGACCTCCGGCGGCGCCCAGAAAGATCCCGTTAGATGCGAAAAACTGTGGGAGGCTGCTAAGCTTCCTCCGCTCCGGGTTACCGCAGATGGAATCCATGGGGGCGCCCAGACCGGCCGAGAGCACCACCCAGCTGGGTAGCCTGAGCTTGCCTAGCTGGGTGTTTTTATTTGCCTCCCCATCCTCCCCCATAGGCCAACAGCGGCTCTTGGATCGACTTTTGCCATCTTTTTACCTCTGGGCACCTCGCTCTCATTCGAGGGAGATATTTTTATACCATTTTGGTTACCTCCACCTCTGGCCCAATATATTGAGTTAGTAATACGGTAGCACCCTACATCTAGTAGGTGTTAGGATGCGGGCGGCTAAACTCTACAGAATCAAAAATGCATCAGGTTCCCTATATGGTCAGCATTATCCAGAGGTTCCTTTCCCCACTCGACTTTTGCCATTTCTGGCTTCGCCCTGGCAGAGGGCTGTTCTAACTCCTTGTAACTATTGGATTTAGGAAATTGGGTGAACAAAGGGGAGTTTCGTCGTAACTGTCAGCAGTAAAATCAGTTAGGGAAAATGGCAAAAGTCGAGTTCCCCAATGGCGCCACAGAATGTCAGCCGCAGCCCCGGCAGTTTTCTAGAAATTGGCAAAACTCGAGCTTGGAGTCTGTGCTGAATTGGGATTTTACCATTTTCGGGTGGGTTTTCGGACTGAGCGGTTCCTTTGGCAAAACTCGCTAAAATAGGTAGTTTGGACAGTTACAAACCGCCACTCGCAGCAGTGCCTTGCAGGGGGAAACTGCGTTTCGGCCAGCCTCCGATGCCGGAGGGGTTAGGGCATCTGCTGGAGGGTTCTTGTGCAGAGCAGGGGGGTCTAGGCAACTGTAGACCGATCGGGCACAATACGTAGGGAACTTGGTATTAGATGGGAGTTTGTTGTGGGTCTTTTGGCATAGAAAGAAGGTAGAGCATGAGTTCTACGATTATTGACATTCATGGCAGGCAGATATTGGACAGTCGGGGCAATCCCACGGTGGAAGTGGAGGTAATGTTAGCCGACGGCAGCTTCGGATCGGCAGCAGTACCTAGCGGTGCCAGCACTGGCATCCATGAAGCTTGGGAGCTGCGGGATGGAGATGAAAAAATGTATCTCGGCCGAAGCGTCCTGAAAGCCGTCGAAAACGTCAACGAAAAACTGGCCCGAGAACTGGCCGGCATGGACGCCCTGGATCAAGCCAGCATCGACTATCGGATGATCGAACTGGACGGCACCGAGAACAAAAAGAGACTGGGGGCCAATGCAATTTTAGGCGTTTCATTGGCTGTTGCGCATGCGGCAGCCGATTATTGTAACCTGCCCCTTTTCCGCTATCTCGGCGGTGTAGGCGCCCGGATTTTACCAGTGCCGATGATGAATATTTTAAACGGTGGCGTTCATGCAGACAATCGGCTAGATATTCAAGAGTTCATGATCGTGCCGATTGGGTTCGGCAGTTTTTCTGATGCAATTCGCTGCGGCTGCGAAGTGTTCCATACATTGAAAAAAGTACTTAAAAAACGAGCTTTAAGTACTAATGTCGGCGACGAGGGGGGCTTCGCTCCGGATCTGAAAAGCAATCAGGAGGCCCTGGACCTGATCATGGAGGCCATTCAGCAGGCCGGCTACCAGGCAGGCAAACAGGTCTATATCGCCCTGGACGCAGCAGCCAGTGAATTCTATGGCAAAGAAATGGAGCACCGTTATTCGATTGAGGGTCAACAACTGACGGCCGAAGCTCTCGTGGAGAAATATGCACATTGGGTAGAACAGTACCCCATCTGTTCGCTGGAAGACGGCTGCGCCGAAGATGATTGGGAAGGTTGGAAATTACTGACCGAGCGCCTGGGCAGCAAAATCCAACTGGTCGGCGATGACTTGTTTGTGACCAATCCGAAGCGGCTTCAGCAGGGCATCGACCAGGGGATAGCCAATAGCATCCTGATTAAACTGAACCAGATCGGCACTTTGACCGAAACGCTCCAGTGCATTGAACTAGCCCGTCGGAATGGATATACCTGTGTGATCAGCCATCGCAGTGGTGAAACTGAAGACACCACCATTGCCGACCTGGCCGTGGGCACTGGGGTGGGGCAGATCAAGACCGGCAGTGCCTCCCGCAGCGACCGGATCTGCAAATACAACCAACTGCTGCGGATCGAAGAGATGCTGGGTAACACAGCCTGCTACGGCGGCCCAATGTTTCCTAAAATCCAAAAAACGGCATCTTAGAAAGTTGCCCAATCGCGACTTTTGCCATTTTGGGCCTCGCCCAGAAAGAACAATGTTCTAACTCCTTGTTAGAGTTAGGAAATTGGGCGAACAAAAGAAGGTTTGTCCGTAAACGACCGGACATAGACCAAGTGCGGAAAAATGGCAAAAGTCGAGCGGAGAGGCTGTTCTGAAGTTTACCTTCCTACATTCCCTAGAACCCTCAAAAATCTTAAACAACCTCTGCAAAATATATAGTGATTTTTGTGAACCCTTTGATTTTCCAGCCGTTGGGTTGTCCTACCTGGACAGCTACTATCTATTGGATGCTGGCATTGCTAGTGCCCCTATATGTTGTGTTATAGGGAGGAACAGCCGAAATGATATAAAAATATACCCTTTGATGCAGAGGTGCCTTTTTTATAGGACCGGGGAGGCAGGACCGGTTAGCGCAAAACTATCGGCAAAACCTTACCATCCGAATTGCAGAACAGCCTCTTGAGCTTTGGGAGGCCGGGGGATGCAGCAGCAAATGAAGGTCCATATTGTGGGCATTGGGGAGGACGGATTAGCTGGGCTAACAGAAACTGCCCGGCAGATATTGGCGCAGGCCGAACTGCTTATTGGCGAAAAGCATGTTCTGGACTTGGTAGCTGGCAGTGGGGCAGCCCGATTAGTGGTTGGCCCGGATCTGGAACCAGCCGTGCAGGAAATCGCCCGTTCTCCCGGAAAACGGATTGTGGTGCTTGCGGAGGGAGATCCGCTTTTTTACGGGGTGGCCCGTTTTTTGTGTGATAAACTGGGCAAAGAGCGGTTCGAGGTAGTTCCCCATGTGAGCACGATGCAGTTAGCTTTTGCCCGGGTGAAGGAAAGCTGGGAAGACGCTTTCCTAACCAACCTGGCCACCCACCCGCTGGAACAGGTGCTGGAAAACATTCGGACGGCAGAAAAAGTCGGTCTTTTTACAAACGACGTTTATACGCCGTCCGTGGTCGCACAGTGCCTTCTGGATCAAAAGATCGACTATTTCACCGCCTATGTGTGTGAAAATCTAGGTGCTCCGAATGAACGGGTAACTCGGGCAGAACTGCGAGATCTGGTCGGCCAGGAGTTTTCCCCGCTGAATGTGATGGTCCTGGTGCGCAAGCCCCATTTGCCCGACCGGCCCTCCGATGCCATTGGCCGACGCATCTTCGGTAATCCAGATGAGATCTTCTTGCAGTCCAAACCCAAACGGGGCCTCTTGACGCCTGCGGAAATCCGCTCTATTGCCCTGGCAGAGATGGACCTAGGACCGGCCAGTATCGTCTGGGACGTTGGCGCCGGTAGCGGCTCTGTGGCCATTGAGGCGGCCCAGCTTGCCCGCCAAGGAACCGTCTATGCCATCGAAATGGATCCGGATGATCATCAACTGATTCTGGAAAATGCCCACCGATTCGGGGTAACCAATTTGGTGCCCGTCTTAGGCAGGGCACCGGAGGCCTGGAGTAACCTGCCCGATCCGGATGCCGTCTTTGTCGGTGGCACCGGCCGAGGCATTTGCCGATTGGTGGAAGCCGCCTACCAACGCCTGCGCAAAGCAGGCCGTTTGGTGGCTACCATGTCCAGCATCGACAACTTGGCCGAAACCCACCACATCCTTCATGCCCACGGCCTAGACGTGAAGGTCTGGCTCATTAATATTGCCCGCGGCACTTACCAGTTGGAACGTATCCGTTTCCAAGCACTAAATCCGGTCTTTTTGGTCTCGATTGTAAAGCCGCTCTAAGCTAACGTTTGCCATTGGACCCTCTGCATAACTTAATGGATCCACCATTATAACTTAATGGATCCACCATTTGGGTTTCTGCCACACTTTTTTGCCTTAGGAAATGGTGTGAACAAAAGGGGGGACCATCCTAACTCTATGGAGCAACACAAGTTAGGAAAAATGGCAAAACTCGACCATATAGGCCGCACTGAAAGTGATTTTTTTGAGGTTTTCCGATAGAATTGGGCGGGCGGGCCTTCGTTGGACGGTCCTGGAAAATAGGACGTTTAGGGATCCAAGGAAAATCAGGAAGGTAAACTCTCTCTGGTTGACTATTTCAGCACAGCCTCCCAAAGGCCAAAAAGGCTTTTGCCCTTCTCATTTCTACCCCCACTTTCCGCACTGTTCCGCCAGAGGCGGGAGCAAAATAGGTCTGGTTCCTTCGGCTGGAAGTGGCACGATCTTCTTAGCTCGACTTTTGCCAATTTTCCTAACTGCTTTTTACCTCACGAGTTACGGCAGGCATTCCTTTTGTTCACACAATTTCCTAACTCCAGTAATTCCAAGCAGTTATCGCTTTTTTCTTTCGACATGAGGCCCAAAATGGCAAAAGTCGAGCTTAGATGCTGTCTAGAAATGCGTTTTTCCAGGAGAAATCAGCTCAGTAGTTGGATTACCTAGAATTCCGAACGTGCCTATTTTTCCTGTCTTTTGCTAGGCAATCCGGTTAATACAAAGGCACCTCTGCATAATTGGAAAGGGATATTTTTATACCATTTTTCTGATCTTCTCTTTAACACAACATATAGGGTTGCTAGCATTGTTAGCACCCAATAGATAGTAGATGCCCAGATAGGAGAATCAACCGGCTAGAGAATCAAAGGTTCACAAAGTTCACTATATGTTCAGGATTTTGCAGAGGTTCCCAAAATCTATCGGGAACCGCCCAAGTCTTGATTTGCAGACAGCCTTTTAGTTCGACTTTCGCCATTTTCCCTAAGTCCTTTTGTTTCCGGTAGTTACGACGAGACTTTCTTTTGTTCACACAATGTCCTAAGTCCAATAGTTACAAGGAGTTAGAGTTTCCCCTTTCCGGGAGAAGGCCTAAAATGGGAAAAATCGAGCTTAGTTCGACTTTTGCCATTTTTTGTAACTTCTTTGATTTCAAGGACTTAGGTTTTGAGGATTCTTTGTTCAGTAAATTTCCTAACTCCAAGATTGTCAAAGGGTTAGAACATCCAACGGAGCCTGCCTCCCGGAAATTGGCAAAAGTCGAGCTTAGAGGGAGCCGATGTGAGGGGCGTTTAGTTCGACTTTTGCCATTTTTGGCCTCCTGCCGACAGAAGCGACAGAAGAAAGTTCTAAGTCTGAGTTATTGGACTCAAGAAATCGGGGGAACAAAAAAGGGCCTGTCGTAACTCCCTTAGAAAAAACAACTTATGGAAAATGGCAAAGCCAAGTTTATGTGGGATGGGCAAAATAGCTACTCTCCATTGCCATCCCATTCCCCTGGCTGCCCTGGCCAGAAACAAGAATCGCCATATCTAGATTCAGAAGCTATGGCTTTCTCCAGAGGAGTTTCGATCTCCGTATCCGGAATAAGATGGGGAAGTTCTCTGCAAAGCAGTATTTCCAGAGGTTAGGCTTGGTATCTATTTTCCCTAGGGAGCTCCAGAATTTCAGTCCTACCGGGTGTGGCTGATTTTTTGTGGTTCGTTTTGGAAAGGGGGGAAGATAGCTCAGTTCAATCGAACGGCTACTTGCTGGCATCTATCAGGAAACAAGCACTCCATATTCCAGATGCCAGAGGCTATAGCTCTATGGAAGGAGCGAGTCCTCTGAGGAGTTTAGGTGTCTATATCACAGGAAAACGGCTAGAGTCTATGCAAAGATGGAATTGGAGGGGTTAGGCTTGTTATCTATTTTCCCTATTGCCCCACAGAATTTCAGTCGCACTTATAGTCTTGCAGTTTTAGAGGATCTGATTTAAAATCAATAGAAAATGGGCCAGGGGGGGCAGCGTTGCCCCCTGGGAGCACCGACGGTGCTCAAACTAGGGGAAAAGCAGGGGCAGCTTAGGTTATCTGCTCGGGGGAGTTAGGCCGTGGCTTTGTCAGAAATCGACCGGAACCTGCTGGAACGCTGTTTGAAGCACAAACCCCGGGCCTGGGAGGATTTTGTGGACCGGTTTCTGGGGCTAATTTTGCATGTAATTAAGCATACGGCCCAAGCTCGCGGCATTCGCCTGAGTGCCGAGGAGCGGGATGATCTGTGTGGGGAGGTCTTTTTACACCTATTGCAGGATGATTTTGCGATTTTACGCCATTTTCGGGGTCAATCGAGTTTGGCTACATATCTCACGGTGGTAGCTCGCCGGATTGTGGTCCGCCGGATGCTTGCCATGCAGGCTCAAAGTACCTTAGGCCAAAGTTTACCTGCTGCGGAACCGGTTGCCTCTACCTCGCCCCCCGAAACCGCAGTAGTCAACCGGGAAGAAGTGGAACGGCTGCTCAGCCAACTCGATGGCGTCGAAGCCCAAATAGTCCGGATGTTCCACCTGGAAGGAAAATCCTACCAAGAGATTAGTCAGG
>JANXAQ010000345.1 GCA_025062105.1 Thermoguttaceae bacterium | reverse complement strand
GCAGTTTTTCCCAGGCCCGACGGCAGGTGGCCCAATTCCAACTGGGCCGACGCATGCCGATGGTATTCACCCACCAGACCGGATATTTATCCAACAGCCGCCGGACCAAATGCTGGCAACTGGACGGATGCCGACCCCAGTCGTCCGAAAAGACCAAAAGGCCCGGCCTACCGGCCAAACCCCGCTTAGCTAAGCATTTCGTCAAAACACTCGGCATATTGCTGATGCATGAGAGGTTGAGCAAAGATTTCTTCGGCACGACGGCGACCGGCCTGGCCTAACCGGCAGCGAAGCGAACGGTCAGTGGCTAAGCGAATCAGGTACTGGGCCAGTTGCTCGTCATCCCCAACCGGTCCTAACAAGCCGGTCTGCTCATGCAGGACCACCTCTGGTACTCCGCCTACTTTGGTAGCCACCACCGGCAGTTCAGCAGCCATCGCCTCGATCAGGGTAACCGGAATCCCTTCACTAATGCTGGTTAACATCGCCACATCAGCAGCCCAAAGCAACTGCGGGACATCCTCCCGCTCGCCCAGCAGATGGACTACCCCCTCTAAACCCTGAGCCTGAATCTCCGCCTGGATCAGGGGCCGTTTTGGTCCCTGGCCGACCAAAAGCAAGCGGGCTTCCGGAACCTGACGAACGAGCCGGGCCATCGTCCGAACCGCCGTAATGTGATCCTTCAAGTAATCCAACCGGGCTACCTGAATGATCACAAAATCGGTCGGAGTAAGCCCCAAGGCCTCCCGAACCGGCAGCCGACGCTCTGGCCTAGGCGCAAATCGCCCCACATCTACTCCATTGTAAATGACCCGGATGCGATGGCGAGGCAGACCTTCGTTTCGCACTAGCGCTTCTCGGACCGCCTGACCGACCGCGGTTACCCGATCCCGGCCCCGAAGCACAAGCCGATTGAATAAAATCCGCCGCCGCCGTGGATAATCCGGATACCACCGACCATGTTCAGTAAAAAGGATCGGCGGCCGCCCGCGCCAAGCCCTCGCACAGGCTGCATAAAAAAATGGTGTATATTGGTGGGCATGCACTACATCCACCTCATACTCCCGCCATAACCGGGCCAGACGAAAAATACAGGCTCCGTCAAAGCCCGGACGACGACCAAGACAAACCACCGGAAACCCCTCCGTCTGCAGACGCTCGGCCAATCGGCCTAAATTATCTAAACAAATGAATATGAATCGATACCGATCCGCTAACCCTCGGGCCAAATCGGCCGCCAATACCTCCGCTCCACCTATCTGCAGACTGTGCAATAACTGACAAACCGTGGGCCGATCCGACTTGCTCATATGATGGCTCATTTCCCTCAACGTGGCGATGCGAGTTTACTCCGAACAGTTTAGCCGAGAGGGGCTGACATTCTTTTCAAGGACAGGGAATCCAGTATTGCCTCTTTGCTGCGCAGAAGGGCCGGCCGACCCATAACTTGACTGCCTCAGGAAGCTAAGCTTACTGCTTTGTTTCCACTGCCTACCTTATGGCCTGTTTTCCTTCATGGAAGTGGCCCCTCTCATCCACCTAAAATTTTTTGCACTTTGGGCCAATCGACCCACAGAATTTCCCACAACCAACCGGCCACCAGCACCAGCCAGCAAAGTACCACTAGGCCATACTGCCACTTTTTCGGTCGGGAGCCAACTGCCACTTCCGAAGCAGATGGGGTGGAACTGCCGAGCTTGTCCCCGGGTGGCTGGGGTTGAATCTTTCCCGGAGAGGTTTCAGAGTGAATCGGCTTTGGCTGGCGGCCCCAGTAGGCCAGTACCGCACCGGCAAACACCAGTTCCAGCGGCGCCAACGGCAGATGGTATCGACTATGGGCAAAAACCACGGTATGCACTACACACACAAAGCCGATCAGACTCAGCAGCACCAGCATCGTCCGGCGATCGGCCGGAGGTATGAGCACCAGACCGGCTACAGCGGCCAACATGGCCACTGCATACGAGCCGCATAAAACCGCCGTCCAGGCCAGAACGGCTGCTCGGCCCAAACCTCCGAACCAGCCTCGCTCCAAAGCAGCTACCGTAGTCCGCTCCAATTGCCAAAAGTTAAAAAATTTCACTAAGCTCCGCTGAAGCGTCTGGCCGGGATGGGCCATCATGTACCGCAGAGCATACCGGAGGGCCAGTTTGTCCCGCTGGCCTTGCGTTAACGCGCCAAATTCCGGATACTCCTGCCGAAGGACCGCATACCAGGCCTTTTCGCCTTCTAGGGAGATGGCGTCCCAGGCCCGATCCAGCGGCGTATATTCGTAATTGCCCATCATCAGGTTTCGACCGCCGATGGTATCGATGACAATAAACGTTTGTTCCAATCGGGTGCACCGCCAAGACCAAGGCGCCACTACGGCGATAAAACCGGCAAGCATCAGAGCGGCGCCTACCAGCCGTTTGTCCCAGCCTACCTGCCGCCACAGCAGGAGGATCAACCCAGCCAACACCGGGACAAACGGCCAAAGCACGCTTCGGGTTAACGCCGCAAGAGCCAATAGCAGCCCCACTACCAGCCAAGGCCAAACCACCTTCTGACGCAGTGCCCAAGCCCCAGCCATCCCTAGACCCACCAGCCAGAAAGCAAATAGCGTTTCCGTATAGAGGAACACTGCTATGCCAAGAAGCGGAGGATAAAAGGCCACCAGTCCGGCAGCCCATAGTCCAACCCGGCGATCGTACAGCATTCGGCCCAATAGAAACGACCCAGCCGCCGTGGCCAACCCTAGCAGTAATTGCACCGCCCGAACTGCCTGGAAATTGCCAGGGCCAAACAGCTCATACAGTCCTGCCACCGCCAACGGATATAGGGGCGGGCGCATGGCTGAGGCTCGGCCTTCCAAGAAAAACCCTCGGCCTTCCACCAAGCTCTGGGCCAACTCATGATAGTGTATTTCATCGCCCGGATGGATCGGCTCCTGCCGAACCGCCCACCATAACCCGAATCGGACCAAGGCCGATAGAGCCAGAATCGTCAACAGTGGATACTTACTCAGCCAACGGATCATTGGATGCCCATGCGCGGGAAATAATCGGCAGGTCCTTTCGCTCAGGGGGATCTATCGATAATAGATTCCCAAGGTGTCGCTTCGCAGCGGAACCGGTTTCATCTGGTCGGCTACGGGTCCTAAATATTCGTAAATGATCAGGGGGATCTGGAAATGGGGTGTACCGAAGGTTTCCTGGCGCACAAAGCGAAACTGAGGGTTCGAGCCCAGAGTTTCTTCCAGTTCGGAGCTAAAGGCTTTTCCGGTTTTGGGAGCGTCCAGCAACAGCCAACGGACCCGAAACTCTCGGCATGCCCGCAGCAAGTCGCCAGATTCTTCGGTAATGTCGTCTCCTTGAAGCACATACCGCTGTCGATCTAAATCGTAGGCCCGTACAAACGGCACGAACATCTGCCGATAATGCCCAAAGTAGGCGATATTGCCGGCACCATCTTCTTGCAAAAGGCGGCGCACGATGGGTTCGACGCCCGAAATGCCAGTGTAGTGCTGCTGGACCGCTCGGACACATTGTACCGCAAGCAGCAGGGCCAATCCGGCAGCTGCCGTCGCCCTCCAAACCGCTCGGGACCTGCTCAGTTCACTCAGCCATTCCACGCCCAACAAAATAATAAACGGAAGTACAAATGCCGTGAATCGCGGCTGTTTATTGTCGAAAAACGAAAAGACCAAATACCAAACCACGATGATCAACAGCCAAAGAAGACTCCGGCCCCAAAAAGTTCGACGGACCACCACCCAGGCCAGCGCACCAGCACCAAGCAGCCAATACCCAAGCCCTAGCACTTGTGGAGCAATTCGGGCATAATAGGTCCAGCCGGTCCAACTCCACCGGGGCGCTACCCGATGCCCGGCCACAAAGATATTGCCCAGATTGCCCAGCGACTGGGCCAAATTGGCTGCTCCGTAGTTCCAGGTAAACCAAAGTAACGGAATACATAATATCACAAATAGACTTCCCGCAACCCAACTCCGCCAATCTCGCCAAAGCCTCGGACAGACAAGACTAACATGCAGCAGGAAAGCCAGCGGCAGAAAAAAAGTGGTCTGTTTGGTGTAAATGGCTGCGGCGGCAGCAAAGGCCACTACCACCGCCTCCTGCCAACTGCTCCAGCCCCCTCGCTCGATCATTCGGCAATAAAGCCACAACAAAAGCATCATCATCGCTAAGGCGGGAATTTCTAGAAGCATAACGTTTTGCAGGGCGGCCAAAAGAGGTATGGTCAGGATCAAGCCGGCTGTCAGTGCCCCCCACAGCGATCCCATCCGGCGTTTGCATACTGCCACCAAACCCCAGCTAAAACCGATCGCAAAACTGGCCAAACACCACCGGCCTACCACCAAGCTGAACCCAAAGAGCAGGAAAAATAACCCTTCGACAAAATGAAATAGTGGCGGCCAAAAGACAAAGCCTAAGGCCGGATATTGGGCGTAGTATTCAAATCCATACTCTATCGGATTGCTCAAGGGTAAATCCCGCAGAAAATCCACAAAAAACCAGCCGCCCATCAGGTTCTGCGCTTCGTCGATGCCGTCGATCTCCTGCCGGAACAGACTCGGCCAACAGGCCACCAAGGCTACCAAGGTAGCCACTCCGTATGGCCAAAGCTTCTCCAGCCAGCTTCTCCAAGGAAAACCTTCGGCTTCTTTTTCAGTTCGATCAGGCATCGCCAAAGCCTATCTCAGGCCGGGGGACCTTGTGGATCTCATTGTAAGGATAAGAAAGCCAAGAGGCCGTCTTACCCCCCGCTTGTAATGTATTTTTAATCACTTTTTGCTTTTTCCCCATAGCCGTCCAGACAGCCGGAAACAAGTAGCGGAGATTGTTCCTGGTTTACCATCGCCACAGCGGCGGTGTCTGGGGACCTGGAACGTTGAACCATTCATACAAGACCCCAATCCGCACAAACATCAGGCCTATAAAGACGGCCATACACACCAGCGAATATGCCAACAAGCCATATTCCCGATAGAGGCGTTCTGGATGCTGGACGGGGCTATTGGGCCGAAGCGCAATGCGCAAATAGTAGCTAAAAAACCCAGCAATCAGCGGCACACTCAGCACTAATTCCAAATGGTACCGGATGATGAAGATACCCAAAAACAGGGCGGCGGCGGTGGCATAAAAAAACATACTGATCAAAAGTTTATCCTCTGTATAATATCGAAACGAAGCCCGGTAGGCGCCGGCTTGCTCGGGGTTGGCAATCGTCCGATACTCGGCAAACCGCTTGCTGGCCATGAAAAAAGCCCCCGCCATCCAATATGCCACCACCAGCGACAACGGTGGCACTTCCCGCTCGATGACCGTAAACCAACCCAAAAAAAGCCGAAGCGGATTGTTCACCGATTCTACCAGCACATCCAGATAAGGCCACTCTTTAGCCCGGATGGGAGGAACGTTGTACACCAGCCCCATCAACCAGAGCAATCCCGCCGACAGGAAAAACAACCGATGCAGCGTCCATGCCATTCCCAGCCCCACTGCCCCAAGCAGGAGCCATTCCGCATAGGCTAGGGCCAGACGCACTTGCCCGGAAGGAATCGGTCGAGTGCGTTTGTTGGGATGATGCCGGTCGGAGGGGGCATCTAAAATTTCGTTCAGTACATAATTGCTCGAGGCTACTAGACATACCGCCGCCAGCCCCCAAAGGATCCGTACCACCGAAAAACTCGCTTCCGTCTGCGGCCGATAGGCCCAGTAAAACCAGGCCAACAGCACCCCCAGAAGCATGAAAACGTTTTTAAACCAATGATCCGGCCGAGCAATGGCAATATACGGATTCATCCCACCCCCTCATAAGAAATTTTTACCCCCTGAGATTGTCCTTTTCCAACTGCTTGAGCACCCAGCCTTCCAAAGGTCGTTTCATTCGAGTAAACCAAGGTTCATCTTCTGGGTGGATGGGCCGGACCAGCACACTTTTCATCCCCAGCCAGCGGGCTGCCAGCACATCGGCAAACAGTTGGTCGCCCACCATCGCCGCCTTGGACGCCGGCAGGCCCAGTTTCCGCAGCGCCCGTCGGCACCCGAAAGAAAACGGCTTCAGCGCCCCAGCGACAAACGGCACATGCAATTGTTGGGCCAACCGAGCAATCCGACCAGCCCGTCCGTTAGAAACTAGGCACACCTGCCATCCCCCCTGCAGGGTCCTCTGAATCCATTGTACCTTTTCGGCAGGAATATCTTCTTGTTGATACCGGCAAAGGGTGCAATCGACATCCACTAGCAGGGCCTGGACCTCCAGCGCGGCCAGATGGGGAGCAGTCAGTTCTTCGATCCGTTCAATCCGTAAATCCGGCACTACCAGCCGGGGGATCCACCAACCCATGTTCGGTTGATCCTTTTTCACGTAGGAAAAATCGGCAAAATCCCGTTGAAAACTTCCTATTCTTTCAATCTTTCTAAATCTACCTGTTTTTACTATTTTGATTTTATTATTTATTCTTTGTGATTTGTCTATATCCACGTTTCTGCCACGCTATCCTGCCAGCCCCATCCTACAGAGCCGCCTTATTCTGTTAATCTCGTTCCCGCCATCCAGCCCTAATTCCGGTATCGCCATACAGTCCGAATCAATCGGATCCAATTGTTCGGCTGCACTAGCGCCCAGCCGAGCTGAATCCACCCGCTCGGTTGCCCGAGCAACCTTCGCACTCGTTCCCGTTGGGGGAGAAACGGTTCTAGGACTCCAAAATGTTTCGGTCCTCCGATTTGGGGGGCAGGAGGATCGTTCCCGGCCCGGTAATAGGCATCTCGCACTCCTTCAATCAGGAGCACCGCCAAGGCCCGAGTAGTCATTCGGGTGGGGAAACCAGCCCAATCGTTCCAGGCCCGGTCAGCCAATTCCGCTGCCCGGTCTAACAATCGGCTCCGGAGTGGTTCTTCGGCATGTCGGGCGGCCACTCGCATGGCATTGGCCTTACGCAGTTCCTGCACCGCCCAGGCCTCGGTTACATATTCCAATTGTCCCGGATGGTCCAAATAGGGGCGTTCCTGTTCGGCCATCCAGGCCCCATAATGTACCAAGGCCGCCTGGCCGTATCGGTACATGCCATCTAGTTCGTTTTGCTGGATTTTCATTTCCAAGTACCTGGCCAAGGCGGCCAAGTACATCGTATAGGACCACCGGTTTTCAGCGTCTAGGAGATTTTTTTGGCCAATATCGTCGGCCGGGTGGATGGTGCGTCGGATCAGTTCTTCGGCTTTGGAAAGATATTTTCGCTGACCAGTCAATTGCCAGGCGTCTAGAAGCGTTTGGATGGAGTTGGCCGCCCCTCGGCCTGGCCCATGGTAATCGGCCGATCGGGTAGCGCTGGCTAACCCAGTGGGGCCTGGGTCCAGGATACCCCAGGGGGTTTGGCTGCCGTCGTCCATCTGGAGGACCCACTCGGCCAGTTGGACCACGGCCTGCCGGGCATCCGGATTGCCGGTAAGGTAATAGTAGTACAAAAGTCCAGTGGCGTAGTTATGTTCCGGTCCAGGGCCGCCGCCGTAGGGACTGCCCTCCGGGGGCAGGTTATGCCGACTATAGGTCCGATGCGTGGCCGTATGGGCGGTTTTATAGTGATCGGTCGGCCAAAACAGGCCGCCGTTGTAGGCCGGCCGATCTTCCTGAGTATGATATATATCAATATCCATTACATGCCGGGCCAGTGGATCGTACACGGCTCGCCAGGCCGGGTTGCCGGTCCGGGCCTCCTGCAGGATGGCCCCGTAGATCACATCAAACTGATTGTTGTAGTGAGAGATGACCGGTTTAGGCCCAGGATAGTGGGCATTTTCGTGGTCGGCATAAAGGTCGCCATAGTTCCGCCAGCCGTACTCGTCGATCACCTCTCGCCGGGCCAAGAGGCTATTGGGGCCATCGATTGCCTCGGCCAGCACAGTGTCCAGTCGAGCCGCCGCCTCATGCCCAGCCGGTACAAAATGCCCTAGCACCCCGGCAGCCTGCCACTGTTCCGGCGGCAGCACCACCTGGATCGGCTCATGCACCCAGGCCAACCCGTTCACCGCCTCGTGCAGAGTCTCTTGGCCGATGGCACTAGGCGCCAATGTGCTCGGAGAATCTTTCCCCTCTCCAGTGTCCGGAATAGGGGCAGGGGTGAGGGGGCTTCTTCTCTCCTCTTCGCTCTGCGGCCCAGGGGCAGGGGTGTGGGGGTCCTGTCGCCTCTCCCCACCGCGGGAGAGGCCGGCCAACCCACAGGTTGGCCGGGGGAGGGGGCATCATATCTCCTCTTAGCTCTGCGGCATAGA
>JANXAQ010000154.1 GCA_025062105.1 Thermoguttaceae bacterium | reverse complement strand
AAGAAGGCCAATTAACCTAACTTAACTCATAATGATTCCATATGTTAGGGCAAGGTTTTCCCGTCTCCCTCTATGGCCCGGATCGAACCGGCTGGACCGGCCCTCCCACAGAGGCTGGGCAGCCCAGCGGGAACAGCCAACAGTTTTTGGCCCTTCCCCCCACAAGGGGTGTAAAGAGAAGGTGATATAAGTCCTTTAAAGATAAAAGGTTAGAACTATTTTGTTCTGGCAACCCGACTTGGAACTACTGAGCCGCAGTAGGAGGCCTAGATGGCCCCTGTGGCATCCCCAGATGTGGTTAACAGCGAGACCTGATGGTAGAGGACCTTTTTGGGATGTTACTGGGCTACCCCCATTTGGTAATGAAATGGTTTTTACGGGTCTCCGAGCTGCTGCAATCTGTCTTCTACTACCTGTTTTCTCCTACCTGTTTGGGGTAGGAGTGGATTTTTGCGGCTTTGGGCTTGTTGAAGGCGTTCTGCTCGAAGCCGAAACCTATTAAAACGGCAGCATACCGACCACCATGCGCAGAACCTCCCCCCGGCGGCCCATAAGCTTTCCCAAGACCGAACTCAGGAGATTACAGCCTCAGAGGCTGTCCTGAAATTGGGATTTGGGGGGAATAGGTTTTGGCCGACCAGCTCCTACCCTCCACCCTCCTTAAAAACAGGGATTTTGGGGATTCTGGGGAATTGAGGAAGGAAACCTCTTGCCATCATAGAAAATGTTTTTTTAGGAGAGCCTCTCAGCCCACGCCTAATCTGCAAAGAGTTATTCCAAAATGCGCTTTTATCAGGCCGAACTCAAGAAATTATTACAGAGCCAAACGGAACAACCAGCTAACAATGCCCAACCGTCCGATCCGTCCTTGCCTCTGCTTGGACCATAGATGCTCATCTTCGAAACCGGCCGGGATAGACAGATGCTCTGCAGGGAAGCAAGCGATGGTGGAATCCCGAAGCTTGGTTTTTAGCTACCCGGGATTAACCACCGGGTACCAGAGGGGCCGCTTATTTGCGAGCTACTTTTGGCCAGGGCAAACGACGCCAAATGCGTTGGGTCAGGCCTTGGACAGGCCTCTTCTGCCGTTTCAGATGCCGAAGGGCCATTTGCACTAAAAATCCAACCTGCCGAGGCGAAGTGGTAAAGTGGACCACGCCTGCTTGGCGAAACATCCATTCGAGCTGAGCCCAGCGGCGGGGGGCTACCACAGCTAATCGGCCTTGGGAACCAAACGATTCGATCCATCGCAATGCATTCAGGATTTCTGGCAGAAGGTCGGGGGTGAGTTCCACCACTAGAAAGCTTCCCGGGCGTGCTTGAAAGGTTTGCCATGCTGCAGACCAACTCCGAAATCGCTTCCAGTATGTGGGTAGCTTTGGTTCTGCTCGGAGCATAGCCGGTGCCCATACACCGCTTTGCTCACAGACGATGAGGCGAGCAGAGCCTGGAAGATGTTCCGTCTGGTGAGTTTGTTTCGTATCAGAAGTCTCCGGGGCCGGTTGAGAAGAACCGTTGCTTGTTGGATCGGATGGAAGCATGGTGGGAGCCGTTTAAGGATGGTCCTTTTTGGGAGGATCGGGGATTACCAGGGATTTTTTCTCTGAAGCTCCTGCCAAGTTTCGGCGGGGGTGATGGTAGTGGTGACAGGGAGCCGAACTATAGGCACACCCCGGCTTTGGTAATAGGCGATCAAAGGTTGGGTTCTGGCCTGATACGTAGCCAATTTTGCTTGGACGCACTGTAGATCATCGTCAGTGCGGCCTTGGCGGTCCCCACCTATATTGGATCGAATCCGTTCTAGCACCACCTCGGCCGGACAATCCAAGTAAACCACCGCTTGTACATCGACCCAGGATTTCATCGCCTCGGCCTGCCCAACATGCCGAGGTAGCCCATTGAGTACGATAAGGGGCTCCGTCGAGAAATCTTTCGGCTTTTTCAAGGGTTGGCTTTGCGGTTGACGAAGGACTTCCGGCTCGGCCAACCCTTCTAAAACCAAAAAATATTTTAAAATCTTTACTGCCAGCCAAAAATCCTTATCTTCCAACAACGCTCCGCTGAGGAGTACCTGTTGAATAAATTGCCGTTCTTCCCGGGTGAAATACTCCGAACATAAGGAATAGGCCTGTTCGGGAAGCCTAGTTCGATCGGTTTCTGAAGCCACACTGGTCTGGGACGCTTGCGAGCACTCCGGGAGAAAGGAGCTGGGCTGTGGCGGAGGTGCTTCGGAGGAGTGATCAGAAGCAATCCAACGCAACCAGTAACCAAAATCAAAATGCACACACCTTCGGCCCCAGATGCCCCGGTGGGCCAACAACTGGCCTAACGGGGTTTTGCCAGATCCGGTTGGACCCAAAAGCAGGATCCCCTTATAGAGTGCTGGGACCAACAATTCCGATTCTAAGCCACTCATGGCAGGGAAAATCTTTTCGCAACACCTTTGCTTACCCGGGACTCGGCGGTGCTAATTTTTTGTGCTCCGTTTAAGAGGGATGAGAAACTAGCGACTTCTCAGTTCCGTTCGCTTCTCTGAGGCATTTAGAGGAACAAAAAGCGTGGTCTTCCAAATCACAGGTTATGGCTTTCTGGAAGGAGTTTAGGCCTGCATATCCGGAAGTAAAATAGGTGGGTAGTTCTGGGCAAAGCTGGGTTTCCAAGAGTTCGGCGTGTTTGGCCTATTTATAATTTTGCCCAATTGCCCCCTATTTCAACCCCCCCAGGGAGTTCCGGGGTTGATTACTTCCAATCTTTGTGGCATATTAACTATTTTCTATTGAGAGAGGCTGTGGGAGTCAGGAGATTTGCTGCCTCTGGAGCAAGTGGACTTTTGCCATTTTGGACGGCGGGCAGGAAGAAGGATCCTCTACTCTAACCTGTGGGAACTATTGAGGAACCATTGAAGTTAGAAAATTAACAGCTCAGCAGCTGCATGGAACTGATTCACTTCTTTGGAGGTAAAGCAGGGAGAGTAAATGAAAGACGGAACTAGCCCTTTGCTTCTGCAAACGGCCCTGCCTTCGGCAAGGCTGGCTGGGAAAGGGTAAAAAAGGCTACTTAGGTGTAATATTTCCCATTGTCTGCTCCTTTCCCCTCAGCCAAAAATGCATATAAGCTGGCTCTGTTGAAACCGTTTCCGGTTGAAAGCCTAAACCACCAAACCTGAAGCAAAACCGACCAGCATGAGCAAAACCTCCCACAGACTGCGGACAACCTTTCAACAGAGCCACCATAAGGACTCATTGTTCACAGGAGTTTGACATCTCCGTCAGAAAGGCTCGCTGTTTATACACAAGGTGGCGTTGAACCGTTCGAACTTCACTTTAGGCAAATCCCAAAAGGTCGTTGAAAAAACAGAATGGATAAAATAGGCGATCCAGATAAGACATTCTTTGAGACTAAGCACTTTTTGCCGTTGGAAGTGATCTTTCCTAAATGCTGCAATTTCTCCGAAGTAACAATTAGCCTCTTTAGCAAGGTTCGTTATTCCCCTGTTTGGGGCAATAATTTCCTGCCGTTGGGATGGGAAATACCTCCCAAAAATGTGTATAACAGCGAGGTTAGAAAGGTGGGGTGTTTCAGAAAGAGGCTTGCGGTTTGGGCCTTGGCAAGTTGAAGCTGCATAAGAAGTTAAAGAGTTATGGGGTAATTTTCCTGGATCCTAGGTTGTATTCAGGCCATAGAGGAGCAATACGGAGCACCACTCCCTTCGGCTGAAGTAGCAACGAAAACCGAAATTGGCTGAAGCACGAATCGGTAAGGTCCAACCAGGGGAGCACCGGGGTGGAAGTTTGGCCGGCGATAGATATTCGACAAGGTCGATGTGTTCGGCTCCGGCAAGGGGATTTTTCCCAGGAAAAGGTTTACAGTGAAGAGCCGGAGCGAATGGCCTGGCATTGGGTCAGCCAAGGTGCCCGTCGGCTCCATTTGGTTGATTTGGATGGAGCAGCCAAAGGGGAACCGGTGAATTTGGAGGCTATTGAAAAAATACTTCAAATGGTGGATGTGCCATGCCAATTAGGTGGGGGTATCCGAGACCAAATCTGGATCGAACGGCTTTTGCAGCTGGGGGTCCGCCGACTGGTCATCGGCACCTCCGCCGCAGAAAATCCCCAATGGTTTACCCAAATGGCCTATCAATTTCCGGGGCGATTGGTTTTAGGGATAGATGCCCGGGATGGGTGGGTGGCAGTAGCTGGTTGGCAACGCACAACCCGAATCCCAGCCCTGGAGTTGGCCCAACAGTTTGCCCACTTACCTTTGGGTGGGATTGTTTATACGGATATTGCGGCTGACGGGATGCTTACCGGGCCCAATGTAGAGGCGATGGCAGCTATGCGGGCGGCAGTGCCTTTACCAGTTATCGCTTCCGGGGGTATTACAACCCTCCAAGATGTGGAGCAATTGGCGGCTGCAGGCCTGGCTGGTTGTATCATCGGCCGGGCACTTTATGAAAATTGCCTTACCCTCCAAGACGCAATGCTTGCAGCGGGGGAATTGATGCCTCCATAAGGCAGCTTTCAGCCCCTTTTCTGGTTCTCCTGCCAGCTTACTGGCCTCTAGGCCCCCTATAGCCCTCCCTAAAACCAGCCTCCTTTACTAAAATCATAAGAGCCTTTACTATCGGTAAGATCGTTCCTATGTCAGAGGGCTATTTTCCTTCGGTTGTAAGTGGCTGGTTTATAGAAAGGAAGTAAATCCCCTAGAAGCCCGGAACTCCCCTATTTTAAGGCTCTATTTTCAGCAGTGTTGACGGTAGGGACCGGTCGGCCAAAACCCATCGGAAATTCCTACAATTCCAATCCAATTCTGCCTGAAACTTCCTTGCCATTTGGGACCTTGTTGTGGAAGACTAATTGGTATAACTCCCAGCAACTATTTGAGTTAGCAAATTAGATGCACAAAAGAGGGTTTCTCCTACCTCCTGGATCTAACACAAATTAGGAAAAAATGGTAAGCGAGTCAGTATTTCAGTCGAGAAAGAGGCATGTTTTACTCTCCTGCCTGACAACATGAGGAACAGAAGAGGCACAAAAGAAACAAGAAATTAGGGAACCTCTCCAAAATCATGAACATAAAGTGAACTTTATGAACCTTTGATTCTATAGCCGGTGGATTCTTCTATCCGACCATCTGCTATCTGGCTGCTAGCAATGCTAGCACCTAGATATTGTGTTAGAGGGAGGATAAGCAAATATGGTATAAACTCGACTTTTGCTATTTTGGCTCTTGCGCAGAAAGGAGGACGCTCTAAGTCCTCGTAAGTATTAGAGTTAGGAAATTGGGTGAGCAAAAGGGCATTTCGCCCTAACTACTGGACACAAAAAGACTTAGTAAAAATGGCAAAACTCGGGATAAAAATATCCCTTTTAAATTATGGAGAGGGACCTTAGCTTGACTTTTGCCATTGTACCCTCCCCGGGGATAAAGAATTCTCTAAATGGTTGCAAGTATTGGAGTTAGGAAATTGGTTGAACAAAAGGAGGTTTCGCCGGAAGTCCGGGAGACAAAGAAGTTCCAAAAATGGCAAAAGTCAAGCTCTGAGTGCACTTAACTTTTTCTGCCCCCAGAGCCGGCATCCCTTTCATCAATGCCGGCGTCTTGCACAAGCCACAGCGGCGGTTGTTCCACTCGGCCGCCATGTTCCGGGCGGTTGCGGATAAAGGTTAAAAAGGTCTGAAAATCTCTGGAAAAAGGTTAAAAAGAAAGGATTAAGTTTCTTATGGCCAAGTACGAAGTGCAGCAAATTCGGAATGTGGCTTTTTGTGGGCATGGCTCTTCGGGTAAAACCACCCTGGTAGATAAATTATTGAATCTGACTGGGGCAGTTACCCGACCGGCCAGCGTAGATGATCGGACCAGCATCTGTGATTTCGAGGAAGAAGAAAAAGCCCATCAATATACTATCGAAGCTAAACTGGTACATTTTGATTACGCTGGCAAGCATTTCCAGGTAGCCGATACGCCTGGCTATCCTGACTTCATCGGCCAGACGATCGGTGCTATGCGGGCCGTGGAGACTGCTGCCATCGTGATCAATGCTCAAGCTGGCATTGAGGTCAATACTCGGCGGGTGTTTGCCGAGGCTGGCAAAGCAGGACTGGGCCGATTGATTGTCCTGACGAAAATGGACGCGGAGAATATCTTCTTTGATAAACTTATCCATAGTATTCAAGAGACGTTTGGCCAAGCCTGCAAGCTGTTGAACGTGCCGGTAGGACTGGGGCCGGATTTCCGAGGGGTGATCAACACCCTGAAACTGCCGCCCGACACCGCCGGGGCGGTGGTGGACCCAGCCTCCATTCATACGCCCCTTTTGGAGACGCTTATTGAGACCGATGAAGCGGTCATGGAGCGGTACTTCGAGGGCCAAGAACCTACTGATGAGGAAATCGCTCGGTTGATGGTCCAGGCGGTTGCTTCTGGGGCTTTGATTCCGATTGTCTGTGTGTCGGCTAAGACAGGCGTAGGGATGCCAGAGCTATTGGACGCCCTGGCGCTATGTTGTTTGCCTCCTACGGCGGTGCGGCGAACCGGCAAAAAAGCCGACGGTACCGAAGTAGAAATCCTCCCGGATCCGAGCGGCCCATTGGTGGCTCAGGTATTCAAGACCCGAGTGGACCCCTTTGTCCAGAAGATCAGTTTCATCCGAGTTTATTCTGGTACCTTGAAAAAGGAAAGTGCGGTTCCGGTAGTAGATCAGCGTAAACCGATCAAGATTGCTCAATTACTCAAGATGCAAGCGGCCGAAAGCGAACCGATCGAGGAGGTGGGGCCGGGCGAGATTGCTGCGGTGATCAAAGTGGAAGAGCTTCAGACTGGTAGTTGTCTGGGTGAAGTAACTTTGCCGCCGATTCCGTTTCCCACGCCGATGGTAGGTATGGCTGCTTCGCCCAAAGCCGGGGGCGACGAAACCAAAATCACCGCCGCTTTAGGAAAAATCTGCCAGGAAGATCCCACCTTCCGCCGGGAGTGGGATCCGCAGACCAAAGAGCTGGTTATCTACGGCATGAGCGAACTGCACTTACAGATTATCCGGGAACGGCTTAAACGCCGGGATAAATTGGAAATCGAACTGAAAGAACCGAAAATCCCCTACCGGGAAACCATCCAAGGGAATGCCGAGGGGATGTATCGACACAAAAAGCAAACCGGCGGCCGAGGCCAATTCGGCGAAGTCTGGATCCGGATGTGGCCGCTTCCGCCCGGTACCAATATCGAACAATTTGCCACTAAAGAGCGTTTCCCTGAAATGAAGGAAATCCATTACGATCCGGAGTGGAACTTTTTGTGGATCGATTCCATCGTCGGCGCTTCGATCCCCGGCAACTTCATGCCAGCGGTGGAAAAAGGATTCCGGGAACGGATGAGCAAGGGCGTCTTGGCCGGCTACCAGGTCCAGGATGTGTGTGTGGAGGTCTTCTTTGGCAAACATCATCCGGTGGATAGCTCTGAACAGGCATTCAAAACCGCTGCTTCGATGGTCTTCAAGAAGGTTTTTCTGGAAGCCAAACCGGCCCTTTTAGAACCCATCGTGCGGATGGAGATTACGGTGCCCCAAAAAAACGTGGGCGATATTAACAGTGATATTGCCAGCCGACGCGGCCGGGTGCTGGGCATGGACTCAGCTGGTGGGGATTTTCAGACCATCATCGCTGAAGTACCCTTAGCTGAGGTTACCACGTACGCCCGGACTCTTTCGAGTATTACCGGCGGCCAGGGGAGTTATACGATGGAATTTTGCCGGTACGATTTTGTGCCGGCCAACCTGGCTAAAGAAATCATCGAAAAAGCCCATCGCAAAGAAGAAGAGGAAGAAGAATAGCTTGGCCAGCATGCCACAGGACAGCTCAGCTATCTTATCTCCGAGGTTATCTCAGGGCGACTTTTGCCATTTTTCCTAAGTCCTTTTGTTTCAAGCACTTACAGCGCTCCCTTTGCTCATCCACTTTCCTAAGTTTAATAGGTTGCAGGAAGTCACACCGTCCTTCTTTAGGCACAAAAGCCAAAATGGCAAACGTCGAGTTTAGCTGAGTTGAGGGATTGAAGATTGAAGAAGGTGGATCGGGCCCCTCATCGGGTCGGCCAGCCCCGTGGCAGCTCCCCCAGCAAGGCTCTCTAGGGACTATCTATTTCTCGAGGAATTTCGTGGTTTTTATACCGGGTTTTTATACCGGGAACGAGTAGCTTCTCTGCCCGGCTGGCTTTCGAAGGTCAGAGTTACTTGCCTATTTTGCCCAATTGAATAATTGATTTTCCGCTCTTAACTCTACTTTAGGGGGATTTCATTTACCGACGGAGGAAGTATAATAAGTTTTTATAAAACATTTCAGGCAGTGGAACTACCCTTCCTATTCGGCTGAGAAGCTCTAGCCTCAGGATGGCCGGATAAGGTTTCAGAGTATGGGCATTTTCCCCATGGCCGTCATGGGCAGCAAGCCCGTACTCCTGAAGGAGCCGGATCCAGCCGGAGCAACAGACGGCCTGAAGACCGACTTTCCAACCAATATCCACGGCATCAAACTCGGGAAGTCCTTCCGGAATTTTCCCCTTTACCTTTTGGCCGGAGGAAGGAGAAGAAAATAGGTACGTTCCACTCGCCTGAAAATGTTACTTTTTAGGTTGGCTACAGCTTTTAGGCATTCCCCCACAGTGGTAGGGTGTTCCGGCAGAGGAATCGGCTACTCGGAGGTTGGTGCGGTGAACCCGGAGTGTTGTTCCCACCGGCAAAGAAATTTTTCTCGGGAGGGGCTTTCAACACTTTTGGATTTCTCATTTGCCTTCTCTCCGAAGAGCCTTCGGCCGACCAAAGTTCAATAACCTCTTCCTAGAACCTTGTTCTGGGGTCGGGAAGAGGGGATGGATGGCCGCTGGGGGTGGAAACGGGCTGAACAGAGGCTCTGGTGCTGGTGGGGATAAAGGATGGGTGGAGTGCCTTCTGAAGGCGGCTCTTCCGCCAATGGGGTCAGCAAGCCTGGGTTAGTGGCGGGGAGAGGCTCTAGAAGGTCTGACAAAAGCCCCGCTAAGCTCTTAAAACCCTCTATTCCTGTCCCGAACGGCTTTGGGAACAAGTGGAATTGGTCGCACCGCTATAGAAGCTCTGCTGCGCAACGGCCAGGCACATTCCCTTAGTCTGAGAGCGATCTGAGTAGGTGAGGAGTGAATTGTCTGACAGAGGCTGCTGGAAGGTAGAAAGAAGGAGGTGGATATGGGGGAAGCAGATTGTCAAGGTCGGAGTAGTTTATCTACAGCAACCTCGCTGATTTGGGGGATCCAGCAGGGGCAGGCGGAGTCTTGGGAACGTTTTGTGGACATCTATTCTCTGATGGTGTATGGATGGTGTCGCCGGGCAGGGCTTCGGCCGGCCGATGCCAGCGATGTATTGCAAGATATCTTTGCCCGGGTAGCAGAAAAGATTGCCCAATTTCGCAAGGATCAACCGGGCAGTAGCTTTCGGGGTTGGCTATGGCGAGTGGCCCAGAACAAGATTCGGGATTTTTTCCGGGCTGCTGGGCCTGAACTGCCAGCGGTCGGCGGCACAGACGCCCATCAGCGGTTGGAGTCCGTGGCTGAGCCACAGTCTTCCGAGCCCCTTAGGGAGGAATCTAAAACCGGTATTTGGACTGGAGCGGTGCGCCGAGCACTTTCTCTGATCCAGGCCGAGTTTGAGCCAAAAACCTGGCAGGCCTTTTGGCGAACCGCCGTCGAAGAGGCCAAGCCGGCCGATGTGGCTGAGGAACTCGGTATGAGCCCAGGCGCCGTGCGCCAAGCTAAATATAAAGTCTTGCGCCGCTTGCGTTTGGAGCTAGGAGATCTCCCAGGTCCCTCACCCACAGAACAAAAGCGGTGATAATGGCCCGTTGTATCTGATAGGGTTCCCTGGGATACTGCCTTCCCTCCCCGATACCCATCTTGGAGGCTTGATTACCCTCCTGGGGTACCCCATAGGCATTCCTAGGGGCTTTTTGGGGCTTTTGGGGCTTTTTCTTTAAGGAGTTTTTAGATGACCAAGACAGGTACCTGTCCCAGTCGGGAGTGGCTAATTAGTTATGCCTTGGGCACATTGCCAGAGGAAGAAGCAAACTGGTTGGCCGTGCATCTGACCGCCTGTGTAGACTGTGCCGCCACGCTAGAAAAGTTGGAGGATGTGGCAGACTCGGTCATTGCCGGGTTACGGCAAACGGAGGAGCCTTCGGAATCGGAGTTTTTGGAGGAGCTGGAATTTCAGGAGGCACTGGAACGGTTGAAGCAACTGGGGCCGGAGCTTTTGGCAGGTTTGGCTTCAGCGGAGGCAGATCTGGGCCTACTCCCTCGGATGCTGGGCGAATATGAGGTGTTGGAGCGATTGGGCCAAGGCGGCATGGGGACCGTGTATCGGGCTCGCCATCTGAAGTTAGGCAAAATCGTGGCCTTAAAACTTTTGCCCAAAGATCGGGTCCAACATCCGGAAGCTCGTGCCCGATTTGAGCGTGAGATGTATGCGGTCGGCCAATTGGAGCATCCCCACATTGTGCGGGCCTTGGATGCCCGGGAGATCGAAGGTCGGCTTGTTTTGGTCATGGAATTTGTCGAAGGGCTGAATTTGCAGCAACTGGTGCGCCGTTTGGGGCCTTTGCCGATTACCGAAGCCTGTGAACTGGCCCGGCAGGCTGCTGTGGCGTTGCAATTTATCCACCAACGGGGTCTGGTACATCGGGACATCAAACCTTCGAATTTGATTTTGACCATCGCTGCTCAGCAACCCCCTATTCAAAACGGTTTTCTCCCAGAGGGCCGCAGGTCCTCTCCTCCGGCGGTGGTCAAGGTGGTCGATCTGGGCTTGGCCCGTTTGCTGGAAGGATTCCCTAACGGCAAAGAACTCACCATGGAAGGTCGCATGATGGGCACGGCCGACTATATCTCCCCGGAACAAGCCATTGATAGCCGAAAAGCAGATCCC
This sequence comes from Thermoguttaceae bacterium, assembly GCA_025062105.1. Lineage (GTDB taxonomy): Bacteria > Planctomycetota > Planctomycetia > Pirellulales > Thermoguttaceae > JANXAQ01. The sequence goes on along the minus strand of JANXAQ010000154.1, from coordinate 4,369 downwards.
CGTTCTGATTTATATAGTCTTGGTTGTACGTTATATGCGCTACTGGCGGGCAAGCCGCCTTTTGCCGGCCCAGGCTATACAGCGACTATGCAAAAACTAACTGCTCATCTGCGAGATGTGCCCAGGCCGATTCGAGAGCTTCGACCTGATGTGCCGGAGGGTCTAGCAAGGATCATAGAGCGGCTGATGGCCAAACGCCCGGCGGATCGGTATGCCACGGCGGCCGAAGTGGCGGAAGCACTGACGCCGTTTGCCCAAGGAGCAAACCTTGCCGCTCTGCTCCAGCAGGCCAAACAGGTTCCAAGCTCAGCGGCCATGTCCGGCTCAGCCCGTTCCAGTCGAGAGGTTCCTACCGACCCGGCCGTTCGTTCCGCACTGGTAGCTACTGACGGTCAAGCCGCTCCAGCTGTCTCCGCACCGGTTAGTCCCATTTTCCTAGTGGATGAAGCCCGGTCCTCAGCCATCCCCAGCGCCCGACCTTGGCCGACTCTTTGGCAGCGTCTGACGAAGTTCTGTCGCCAACCTGGCAAACCTTATTGGCTCAAACTGGCGGCTGCATTGGGCCCGGTCCTCATGGTAGCCCTGATACTAGGAGTAGTAATCACTATACGTCTCCGGGATGGGCAAAGCCCCAGTATCACAGTTCCGGATGGTTCCAGGGTAGCAATAGATCAAGCCACCGGCCAGGTTACGGTACAGCCAGGCGGTGCCGCCGAAACCCCTCCGGGGGAGCCGAAACCGTCCTCAGCTGCCAAGGTTCCCATCCCGCCGGTCAGTCCGCCTGCTTCGGCCAGCTCGGAGTTGGTGGTCCGGCGGGCCACGCCTTTTACACCGGAAAAGCCGCTTCGGCTGGTCTGGCAAATCGAACTGCAACGGCCCTGGAGCCACGAAGTCCGACGCCTCCGCTTGACCCCTGACCGACGCCAACTCGTGGTCTTCCATTGGACCGTTTCCCAGCGAACGCCGATCGAACGGATCAACTCGGCCACCGGCGAATTGGCCTCCGAGCAGGTGTTGAACTTCCCAGGGCTAATGAGTGTGGATGGTTGGGTAGATCAGAAAGGCTATCTGTATCTGTTAGGAAGCGGCAATCGGAGCTTTTGGAAACTTTCTCCAGATGCTCGGGAAGTGATCTGGCGTTTTACGGCTGGCGGCGATAGTTTCGAGACCGTCCAAAGTTTACTTACCGATCCGGCCGGCTTTGTCTATGCTACCGGCTACTGCGGAAGCTTCTATCCGGTCGGCAGTCGGGCCGTCAAACTGGACGTTGCCGGCACTTCCTTATGGGAGAACACGTCGGGGTTTGGTAAAGGAACCGATTGGTACATGCATTTAGCCCTGGACAGCCAGGGAAATCTGTTTCGCGGTGGACGGGATAATACCGATCCGAAGGACGTCCGAAAGGATCGGGGCCGAGTGCTCGGCCACCAAGCCGACGACGGCAAAGAATTCTTCAACCTCACTCTGGAGGAAGCCAATAGCTGGGTTACTGGCCTCTGGATCGATCCGGAGGATAATCTTTACATCGCCTGCCAGTATAACGTTTATGAAACTGCCGACCAACAAGTAGCCTACCAAAAACACCGGGCAGTCATCCAAAAGCACAGCCCCAAAGGAGATCTCCTCTGGAAATGTGAATTCCCGGAGCCGGGGATCAGTTTGTGCCGAGGTTCGCTCTGCTGGTTCGGCCAGGGCCTGCTAGTAACTTGCCAGAAATGGAGCAATCGAACCCCGTTGCCTGCTTTGGCTTTAGTGAGTTTAGACGGCAAATTGCGATGGATGGCCAGCTTGAACCTGCCTGGCTGGAATATGGCAGCTTGCAGCCCGGACGTGGATCCGCCCCGCATCTACCTGGGCCTAACACACCAACAAGACGCCGGCCTAGTCCGCCTGCTATGCCTGGAGGTCCCCTCCATACCTACTGCTGAAAAAATATCCCAATAACTGTTTTCCATCAGAGAGGTTCAGAAGCCTGTACATTTAGGTGAATGTAGTACCCTTTCATCCATACGCTAGCAGGTATTCAGGAAAAAAACCTGCGTAAGCAGCCGCCCCACCCAGTGTATCTAGCGGTATTGCCTCTTGCGTTGGTATGATAATTGACGCCGTTATGCACCCAAAAGGGGGCCGTACTTCCACTTGGCTGAAATGTTACTAAAAAGGTATAGATTCCTGCCTTTGGAGGAAAGACTCCCTGCAACATTCGGCTACGATGTTACCATATATTTTCACTGTTTACCTTGGGCTTAAAGGAGGGATACGTATGGTGTTGAAGAGATCTTTCTGTGGTGCTTTCAAGGAGGTTCCAGGAAAGAGGATTCTACGATCTTCTCCGCGAAGTGTGCATACCTTCCGCCCCCCCCTTCATGCTTTCACGCTAGTGGAACTGTTAGTGGTGATTACCATTATTGGGATTCTGATCTCGCTTTTGCTGCCGGCGGTACAGGCGGCGCGGGAGGCGGCCCGAAGGACACAATGTATCAACCAATTGAAACAACTAGCGTTGGCCATGCATAATTACCATTTCTCCTATGGAACTTTGCCGGCAGGTGGATTACCGATGCCCCGTGCCAATGCCTGCACCGGCGTCTGTGGGGCAGCCTATGGAGGCCATGGGTGGCTGGAAGAAATCCTACCTTTTATTGAACAGATCGGTGTGTACAACAAAATCGACTTCCGTGTGGCAGTTAATCTAGAACCGAACAAAAGCTTTATTCGCAACTTGTTGATCCCGGGCCTCAATTGTCCCAGTGATGGCCGCTCCAATTACCTGCTCTCTCACAGACGCTTTGGTAACAGTAGTTGCGGAGAATCCTGCCACATGACCGGAAGCTTCAACGATCGTTCTCAGGGAGCTTCGTATGTAGGATGTATGGGCCCAATGGAGACGAATTGCTGTGGAATTCCTCGGTGGTCCGATGGCCGAAACTGTCAAGGAAACGGTTACTACTACAATGGAGAGCCGGTAGCTGGCTTCTTCTCCGGCGGCCCTGCCACCTACAGCTTCCAGGATTGTCCGGATGGTCTAAGCAATACATTCCTTTTGGGCGAATCCCTCCCTAGTTACGCGATCCATCACATGTACTTTTTCCAACATTGTGTGGCGACTACCAATCTGCCCCCTAACTACCACAAAGTTGCCAAATGCCCTGAACAGATTGAACAAGTTATCACTGACTGTGGTTATTCTGTATGGAGGGGAGGCTGCGGCTATGCCTGCTGCAACGACATGCAGGGTTTTAAGAGCAATCATCCAGGCGGCCTAAATATGGCCTTGGCCGATGGCAGTGTACGATTTATCCAAGAGTCCATTGATTATCGCACGTGGGTTTTCTTAGGCGCCCGAAGCGACGGCGAACCGATTTCCGTGCCGCAATAACTCTTCATAAGAATTAATCATTTGGCGGAAGGGAGCGCAATACCGCGATGCAACCCATGGCCTCTGGAGGCTCTCGTCATGTCAAGATCGACCCACTTAAAAGGGGTGGTGCTTTTAGGAGGAGTCCTTCTGCTGGTAGGTTGTGTGGAGCAAAACTCGGGGTGCATTCCCGTTGGAGGGAAAATTACCTATAAGGGACAAGCGTTGTCCAAGGGAAGCGTCAGCTTTGTACCTCCAAGCGGCCAAGGGCAACCGGCTATCGGAACGATTCAGTCCGATGGCACGTATCAGATGATCACGCCGGGGCGGGGCCCTGGGGTTTTGCCAGGCCAATATAACGTGGCTATCCAATCTTCTGAAGGTGCGGTCAACTTGGACCGTTTTGCCCCTCAGGACCTTGCCAACACTGTTCCGAAAGGTTCTCCTCCGGGGGTAAGTTCTGGAATGCGATCGCTCATTCCTCTTCGATATACCGATGTTCGTCAAAGCGGCCTATCTGTTACGATCCCAGCCGATGCCAAAGGACCGCTGAGGTTTGACTTCAATTTGAACGATTAGGAGAGCCTCTGAAAAATACTGAACCTTTAGTGAGCTTCATGAACCTTTGATTCGGGCAGGGATTGGCCCTCCCTATTCAAACACCCACTATGGCTCGACTTTTGCCATTTTTCCTAACTTGGTTTGTCTCCAAAAGTTACGGCGCACACTCCTTTTGTTCACCCGATTTCCTAACCTCAATAATTCCAAGCACTTACAGCTTTGCCCTTTCGGCAGGGGCCAAAATGGCAAAAGTCGAGCTTAGAAGTTCTCGCAACGTATTCCGGCTATTGGAAGGGAAGAGGATTCTCTTGTCAGATCTAATTCCTCCGCATGGCGATCTGCCCGAACCGGTTTGCCGAACTGTACCTACGCAGCAGCAGGAAGAGTTTTTGGCCAGGGCGAAAAAGCTCCTACCAGTACCGGTTTCCGACGCCGATCTATCGACCGTGT
>JANXAQ010000305.1 GCA_025062105.1 Thermoguttaceae bacterium | reverse complement strand
CTTTGGAATGGATTCACCCTCACAGCAGCAGCAAACGATTGCCCCAATCCGGGGGATAAATCAACCTTTCAAAACAAGCTAACGGTTACTTTGGATACATTGCACAATTTGGGAAAAATCATTTAGAAAATCAGCAGATCTTTAGTTTCAGAAAAAGGTTTATCTATATTTTTTATTTGATCCATTCTGTTTTGTTCAACGAGTTTTCCTGCTTTGCCTAAAGTGATGGCCGAGCGTCTGAACTTTAACTTGTGTATAACAGCGAGCTTAAGAGGGGAGGAGGTAGATATCCCTACTTTTAAGGGCACAAAACTTCCGAATGGGCGAAAAGATTTTCTCTCGTGAACCTTTCCCCTTTTGCGGCTCGGAAAAGAGATGTGGATCGATCGGTCCAAAAGGGATTGAAGTTTACCGGGGTTTCTTTTTCGAGAGCTTTGTAGAGGCGGATCGTTGACGGCGTTCAAGCTCCTCTATTATTTCTGGGGGATGACGGCGACCAGAGGCCTCTTCGGGAAGTTCTTTCCGAGGTGGGATTGCTACTCCCCCAGAATGTGGAGACATTTCTCCCTCTTCTGTAAAAATCTTCGGAGCTTGTGAGCTTTCCTGGTGGCAAGCACCTTCTGGAGAAGAAAGCTGCTGGGAGTCTTTTTCCATTTTTCGTCGGGTTTTTCGAGGTCTTTCCGAAGAACGGTCGGGGGAAGTCGGCGCTGGGGAAGGGGGACTAGAGGGCCCCAGAGGGGTTGCAGAGGCTTCCAATGGGGGAGAAGGTGGTATTTTTTGATCTGGGGGTACTGATACCCCAATCGGCGGAGGTGGGGATCGGCGTTTAGGGAGGCGATCTTTTGCCCCAGGATGTACCGCTAATAGAATCTCATGGACTTTCGGATTAAAAGGATTGGCGGTAAAGTCCGCACCCAGTTGGTGCAACAGGGAGCCGAATTCAATGCCTTTGCTCTTTGGGATTGCCCGCTCCAAGCCCGGCACCTGCCAGGCGGCTACATCTTTGTCGGTAACCAATCCGAGGATTTTCAATATTTCCATGGTGCCGGAATCGATAGGGATCGCATGGCCGCCCAAGGCGGACTGAACCACATAAGCCACGGCAAAGGGGGTGACGCCGTCGATTTTCTGAAGCCGCTGAATAGCCGAACCTAGCGTGCCTTTTCGGAGTTCTTCCAGAGAGAAATTATAGTTTTCTTCAAAGACATGCTGGAGGATGCGTTTGATGCGTTGGGCGGCAGCAGCCGGGTCTGGCAAACAAGCCATCACCTCGGACAATTCTCGAACCGTGCTAACGCGAACTTCATTCAGATCGAAAAACTCGTGGAATAAGGCAGCTAGAGCCGTTTCTGCTGCCTGATAACTGGCATTCTCCAAACAGCAGGCTCGCAGCAGATGGTCTAAGACCGGCTGATTTGGATCAGGAAAAACCGGTTGATAATATTTCCGGAGGATTTTGAAGAGTTTTTCAAATTGGGCAGCTCGAGCGGAGGTACTCATGGAGAGATCCACCAAACTGACGTAATGTTATACCCAAATAATTCGGTACCACTTCTGCATAATTCCGGAGATATTTTTATTTTGGGTTGCAGTCCCCTTACCCCCAATAGGCAGGGCCATAGCATAGCCAGCACCACATAGGGAGTAATTATTTGAGTAGGAAAAATAGTGTATAGAACCAAAAGTCTATGGAGTTCTCTATACGTTCGGAGTGTTTCAGAGGTTCCGGTATATATTGGGTTGGGATGAGCTGGTATCTATCCGGTTAGGCAAGCCTACGGAAGGGCCCCCATAAGCTAGGAAGTATGGGGTGCGAACGATTCAGGAGTCTGAATGCTCAGAAGCAGTCTGGGAAGGATCTTCCGGTGGCTGTTGGTCCGACTCTTCGGAAGCCTGCTCATTCTGCTCCTTGTCGGGGGGAGAGGGGAAAACGTGTTTAAGGATCTGGGCGACCGCAATGGACTTTTTGACACCTTGGTCTAACCGGAAGATCAGTTTGGGGATGTAGCGGGTATCCACGCGTTCCCGGAGTTTGGATTGTAAAAACCCAGCGGCACTTTGCAGCCCCTGGAGGGTGAGTTGTTGTTCGGTTGGGGTGCCCATGACCGAAACATGGACCTTGGCCCACCGGAGATCCCCCGAAACTTCCACATAGGTAACCGTGGCATTTCGGATCCGAGGGTCTTTCAGTTCCCGAAGGATCGCCATGCCTACCACTTCACGGACAATCTTGGCCAATTTCTGAGCACGTCGGGTAGGATCCATACGATTGCTCTTGGAATGGACAGCGAAAGTCGCCACAGCGGCTAATACCCTATTATTGCCAACCTCTCTGCCAAAGCATAGGCTCTGTTGAAAGGTCCTCCACAGCTAGGGAGGTTTTGCCCATCGTACTTGGTTTTGCTTCCGTTTTAGTGGGTTTCAATCTCCGACCGGAAACTGTTTCAACGGAGCCAAATGCCTCTGTAACCTCATGTTCTACTCCCAGACTAATCAGGGAATTGAGACTTTTCGATGTTTAGGAACTTCTAAATAATTCAGAGGAATATTTTTATACCATATTGGCTTACCTTCTCTCTTACCCAATATATAGGCTTGCTAGGATTGCTGGCAGCCAATATGTAGTAGTAGATGTTTGGCTAGGAGAACCAAATGGCTATCGAAAATGTCGATATAGTTCACTACATATTCCAGCTTATGCAGAAGTTCCTTTACTTTTTTCTCTGGTTTTTGGGGTTTGCGGCAACAAACCTGAACTACCGGTGGTGGGATAAGGAGTATCTGCAGGCAGAAGCTATCTCAAACTGCTAGCCGGGGACTAAAATGTTACTCAGATTGTTCGGTCATTTCCGGGGCTTGGGCCATAATCCTTTTAGGCCAGAGTTCGAGCTACTTCCTGGATTCGATACACTTCCAGGACGTCTCCTTCTTTAATGTCTTCGAAGCCTTTGAGTTTGATGCCGCATTCCAACCCGCTGCGTACTTCTCGGACATCGTCTTTTTCTCGGCGGAGGGATTCGATTGGGTAGTCGCCGATAACCCGGCTATCCCGGATGACCCGTACTCGGGCGTCTCGAGCCACGATCCCAGAAAGCACCTGGCAGCCGGCCACGGTCCCGACTCGGCTGATATGGAAGATTTGTTTAACTAGTACTCGGCCGAGTTCTTCTTCTCGTTGGATGGGTTCCAACATGCCTTCGATGGCGGCTTTGAGGTCTTCGGTAACTTGGTAGATAATGTCGTAGCGGCGGATTTGGACGCCGTGTTGTTCGGCCAATTGACGGGCCGATTCATCCGGGACCACATTAAAGCCGATGATAATTCCCTCGGATGCTTCGGCCAGATAGACATCTGCTTCGGTGATGCCACCGACCATAGCCTGGAGGATTTTGATTTCTACCTCCGGGTTTTCCAGTTTACTGATTTCTTTCCGTAGGGCTTCAATGGAGCCTCGGGTATCGGCCCGGATGATTAGGTTTAAGGTTTGGGTTTTGCCTTCTTTTTTTACCAAGTTCTTCCAGTTTTCTAGGGTTACCCGGGGCCGGAGGCCGGCCAATTCTTGCTGTCGGAGGGCTTCTTGGCGTTGGGCGGCCAATTGACGGGCCAAGCTAATATCTTGGACCACATAGAAGCGGTCGCCGGCCACTGGCGGTACATCCAAGCCAATCATATGTACAGGAGTACCTGGTCCGACCGCCTCATATTTTTTGTAAGGATCCAGCGTATCATAAAGGGCTCGAACTCGCCCGTGCGCTATCCCACAGACGACGATATCTTCCACCCGAAGTGTGCCGTTCTGCACCAACAGCTTGCTGACTACCCCCCGATGTTCCTGAAGTTCTGCTTCCAGGCAAGTGCCTAGGGCAGGGCGGTTTGGGTTGGCTTTGTAGTCGTGCAGTTCTGCTAGGGTGAGGATGGTTTCTAGGAGCTGATCGATCCCCGCGCCGGTCAGCGCACTGGTTTTTACCAATTCCGTTTCGCCTCCCCATTCTGTAGGCAAAAGTCCATTGGCTGCCAAGTCCTGGTAAATCCGCTCAATTTTTGCTTGGGAGACCGGCAAATCGATCTTGTTTAAGGCGACGATGATCGGCACTCCCGCAGCCCGAGCATGACTGATGGCTTCTTCCGTCTGGGGCATAACACCGTCATCGACAGCTACGACCAAGACGGCTATATCCGTCACATTGGCTCCTCGGGCCCGCATGGCGGTAAAAGCCTCGTGGCCGGGTGTATCCACAAAGGTAATCGCACGTCCATCTTTTTGGATCTGATACGCCCGAATGTGTTGGGTAATACCGCCTTTTTCTGAAGCAGCTATCTGAAGTCCCAAAATCCGGTCCAATAACGAAGTTTTGCCGTGGTCCACGTGTCCCAAAAAAGTAACCACTGGCGGCCTGGGACGAAGTTGGGTCGGATCATCTGGCGTTTGCTCCAGCTCCCGAAGGACTTTCTCCTCCAAACGTTCAGGAGGACGAATATCCACATTAAGCCCAAACTCCAATACCAATAGCTCGCAACTGTCCTGCTCCAACAGGGTGTTCAAAGTGGCTAATTGCCCCATTTCTAAAAGTTTCTTCTGAATCATCCGCGCAGGGATCCCGACCGCTTCGGAAAATTCTCGGACCGTGCATGGAGCTTGGAGCACAATTTTTTGTTTGCGGGGCTGAGAGGTGTCTCGGCCGGTATGGATCAGACGTTTGGCCCGTTGCGGCGCCGGGAAGGCTTCTTCCTCTTCCTCTTCCTCTGGTTTGGGCTTTCGGGCCTTCAGAGCCGGTTTCCGTTTACCCAACCGCTCCGGTTTTCCACCCACGCCGATTTCAAATTCTTCCTCCTCTTCCACCGGGGCAGCTTTGCCAGCACGTTTAGGCCGCTCCGGCTTGCGCTGCGGAGGCGGAGGCGGAAGTTTTTCTTCCGGCCAAGTGGGCCCTTTCGCCGGGCCAGTTACCGGGACGGCAGGTTTTTGCGCTGCTTCCTTAGCCTTTTTCTCCTTAGGCTCTTTCTGGGGTTCTTTGTCCAGCGAAGGCACCGGGGCTCCCATTTTACTGGCCCGAATCACATCCGGCGGAAGGCGGAGATCGGGTTTTTGAGGCGGAGGTTCTTCCGGTTTAGGCGGCACAGGCGGTGGCGCCGGCATCGGCGCTAGTTTGATAACCGGTATTGGTTTTTCGGGCTTTTCCGGCTTTTCGGAAGGTTTCGGGGCTGGTTTGGGAGCCTCTACCTTTTCCGGTGCTCGGATTTCTGCCGCAGGTGCTGGCGGCGCTGGTTCCGGTGGTTTTGTAGGGCTGGCAGGTCGGGCAGGCTTCGTAGGTAACACTGGCACTTTGCCCGGAATCGTGCCCGAAGGAGCAATATAGTCCTCTCGGCGAACCACCGGCGGCGTTAGCGGCGGCGGTTTCGTTCCCAGTATAGCCGCTGCCGCTTTTCCACTGGCAGGTTTGCTGCTCTCGGCTAGGATTGCTTTAACTTTACTGACTTCTTCGTCACTTAGACTGGCAAGCCCAGACGAACCCTTCACCTGGATGCCTGCCTTCTGACAGGCATCAAAGATTGTTTTGACATCGACATGAAGTTCTTTGGCTAAATTATGAATCCGGATGGGCACTAGACCCCTCCTTTGGCAATGGCTCGGCTGGGCGAAATGCGCTTACCTTCCGCCTTTCCCAATTATACTGTATTATACTGTGAGGATTTTATTCGGTACTACTTCCGCCGAATGGTGAGGGCTTCGTCTCTTCCCTCTCCAATTGGGGCAGAAAGGACACACTGAAAGGGGAAATGGATAGGTTCACCAAGCCTTTTGGCCTTGTACCCTTCATTGCCCAAGGCAATGAGGGCCTGGTGACTCGGTGGCGGCGGCTGTGGCTCCCCTCAGCTGAAGTACCCTTCGTTCGACCGGAGAAAACGGATCTTTTCTATCACCATCTATTGCATCTATCCAGGCGAGGCTGCCAGCCTGAGGATAATGATTTTCCTGCCCCGTCAATTAGTGGGGCAACCCCCACCATCCCCTTCCCCATAGCGCCGCTTCAGGCCGACTTATCCGTCGCCTCCTGCTTTTGGGCTTTGGTCCTGGATTGCTCAGCCTGTTTAGCTCGTTCTTTTTCTGAAGCGGCTAGTTTTTCCGTTTCCTCCACTTTTTGTTCAGCTTGCTGGATGATCTGGGCCACTTGGGCTTCGCTGAGATTCCCCATGGCCATCAACGCACTGGGTTCGATTACGGAAAGATCATCATAGGTGAGGAAGCCTTCGCCGATGAGTCGTTCGGCCAGTTCCTCAGAGATTCCTTCCAGACTGGTAAAGTCGGCAATCGCTTTCTCGATCCGCCGATCCAGTTCCTGTTGGGTCATAATTTCAATGTCCCAGCCGCATAGCTTGCTGGCTAGTCGCACATTTTGACCTCGTTTTCCAATGGCTAAGGAAAGCTGTTCCTCCCGAACCAATGCGATTGCCCGACCCAGCATCGGGCATAAAATGACTTCTTCGACTTCTGCTGGCTGCAGGGCATTGGGAACCATCTTCTGCATATCGTCGCTATAGGGGACAATATCGATTCGCTCTCCGCCTAGTTCCTCTACAATATTTTTGATCCGGTTCCCTCGAATGCCCACACAGGCGCCGACCGGATCGACCCGGGGGTCGGTGCTACTGACTGCCACTTTGGTCCGATAGCCAGGGTCTCGAGCAATAGCACGGATTTGAATAACTCCGTCGGCTATTTCGGGAATCTCATGTTCAAAAAGGCGTTCCACAAATTGGACTCGGGCTCGACTTAGCTCAATATATACTTTTGTTCCCTTCTTTTTCACATCACACACAATCGCCCGAATCCGCTCATTCATATGCAGCGGCTGACCAGGAATCAGTTCCCATTCAGGTAGAAACGCTTCCGTGTTGGACAAAGCGATCGTCCATATCTTCACCTTTTTATCGTTGTGGGGCACCAGCTCCATCCGATGCACCACCCCTGTAACCAATTGATACATCAATTCGCTGTATTCAGCATATAGAGCATCTCGTTCTGCCTCCCGAATCTTTTGGATAATGATCTGTTTTGCTGTCTGGGCCCCAATGCGTTCGGCCATTTCTTCCGGCGTCATCTCGATGCCGTTATGGGTGCCGGTGATCGTGCCGTCTTCCCGATTGATCCGAATGACAATCTCTTGGTCTTCCCCATAGTGCTTCTTGGCCGCGGTAACTAACGCCGCTTCTATGCCCGCAAAGACTACCTCTTTGTCGATGTTTTTATCCCGATGAATGGCATCGACAATCCGAAGCAATTCGCTGGGATTCATCGGCTTTTTGTCTCCCGACTTTAGCACATTCCCTTGTCTGCTCTAGCCCAGCTAGAGCAGCCCACCCTCCTTCCCAGAACTGTTTACAAAACCGGGGCCGCACTCCCCTAATAAGGGATTATATTTCCCCCATATTTAGGAACACGTTCCCCATGATTCGTGGGTATTTTTTAGCCGCTCCCTAGGCTCCAATAGGCGTTATAAAACACAATATCTCCCCTTCCGCATTGTTTAATTAAAAAATGCGGAGTTTTGAGAATTTTAAACTGCCACATCTAATTCTTTGATTCTTTTAACGATACCGGTAAAAAGCTGCTTTGTCAAGCAGGCCAGAGCATTCGAGTGCGGCTGTTTTTTGGGTCAGGTTAGGAGATTTTTGTTGAAGGTAGATCGCTCCTTGCCCCATTGAAACGTTCCCCTTGGGGGCTCCCCCACAGGTTAAGTGGCTCCTTACTTTAGGGCCTAGGAGTCGGTCGAAGGAGTTTAGGCTCTATATCTCGGAAGGAAAAAAGGAGCAAAAGGGTTTGTTTTATAGGTAGATGGGGTGCAAAACTGGTTTGCAGGTGGCTGAACCCTATTTTGTCTTGTGTATATTTCCTATGTTGCCCAGTTGGCCCCCAAAATTTCAGCCGCGACAGAGCATTCGGTGCGGCTGGAATTAGGTGGGGCAATTCGGCAGGGATAACGAGGGATAAAGATAGACAAATAGCCTAATTCCGGAAAGCTAGCTTTACACCCGACCTGCCTTTTCCAAGTTCTTCAGCTCTTCTTCCAATATATGCTATACCTATAAACTCCTTCCAGACAGTTCAAACCTCTGGTCTGGAATCCAGAGTTTCTTTGTTTCTTTTCCTAGAGATGCCAGGGCGATTCGATTGGGAGTTATCTATATTCCCCAAATCCCCCAAATTGACATAAAAAATCAGCCTCCCAGAGCATTTAAAGGTTTTATGGGAGTGGGGAGAGTGTACACCAAAATGGGGGATTCTACACCAAATCGCCAGGAAAGATGATTCGACTTTGGAATTAACTGCTAAAGTTTCCCGTAGATATGAAGGAACCTCTCTTCACTTATCGTTCCGGAACTGCAATTCGCTCGACTTTTGCCATTTTGGGGGTTGCACTGGGGAGGAATGTCCTATCTTTCTTTGTAACTTATTGCACTTAGGAAAATTGCCCGAACACAAGGTAGTTTCGTCCCAATTCCTGGAAGCATAGCAAGTTAAGGAAAATGGCAAAAGTCGCATCCTAGAGGTAAGGCCAAAAAAGAGAAGTCCACCTAAAAGGAAGAGCTCAGAAGGGGGTAAGGTTTTCCTGGAGGGACCGGCCCATCATGGCCTGAAGCAGTCCTTGTGCTTTGTGCCAAGTCTCCTGGTATTCCTGCCAGGGGTCAGAAAGTACGGTAATCCCGCCGCCCACATGCAATTGCCACCAACCCCGGCCAACGGTAATCGTTCGGATTAAAAGATTTAGATCCATGCTGCCCTCAAAACCTATATAGCCTAATGAGCCGCAATAAGCCCCGCGCACGGTTGGCTCCAGTTCTGCGATGATTTCCATAGCTCGGACTTTTGGGGCACCGGTAACGGAGCCACCCGGAAAACAGGCCCGTACCAAGTCCACCAGAGAACATTCCGGCCGAAGCAGTCCTTGAACCGCAGAAACTAAATGAAACACCCGAGCATATGTCTCCAGTGCGCACAATTGACTGACCCGGATGCTTTCCGGCAAGCAAACTCTAGATAGGTCGTTCCGTAAGAGATCCACAATCATCACATTTTCAGCCCGATCTTTTTCGCTGGTGAGCAGTTGCCTAATAGCGGCTTGGTCTTGCAGGGGATCGCCTGTGCGGGGGCGGGTTCCTTTGATCGGCCGAGTTTCCACCTGACGATGCCGAACGCACAAAAACCGCTCTGGTGAACCGCTGACGATCTGGAATCGGCCTAGATCAAAATAGCCGGCAAACGGAGCCGGATGCAATCTGCGCAGTCGCAGATACAATTGCCAAGCCGGCTCCTGCGCCGGCAGCAGAAGCCGCTGGGCTAGATTCACCTGAAACACATCCCCAGCGCAAATGTATTCTATCACCCGGCCGACTGCCTCCTGGAATTTGGCAGGGCTGAAGTTACTGCGGATCAGTGGCAAGCCTTCCAGAGGATACTGCGGAGCTAACTGTTCGGGCAATAAAATCCCCTCAGGCGGTGCGCCAGTGGCAACTTCCGGCAGGGGGCCTCCAGCCCCCTTTATCTGCCAAAAATCCTCCACGCCTGCAGAACGAGTTTTTGAAGGGATGGCTCGGTTTAGCGCCCCTTCAGTGGCAAAGGCCGTAGTTTGCTCCGTGCAAACAAATACCTTAGTTTGCTCATAGTCCAACAGACGGGTTTTGCATTCTTGAAGCCGTTGCCGGGCTCGACGAAGGCGTTGGGTGGGGTCTCGTTCTGGAAACCCTTGGGAAATGATCCAGGCCCGGCCTTCCCAATGATCAAAGGCGACCACCACATCATAGAAGCCCACTGCCAACATCGGCAACTTGAATTCATCCCACCACGCCTTGGGCAACCGTTCCCATTGCCGAACCAGCTCATAGCTAAACAGTCCTGCTGCTCCACCTTGAAAGGGCGGAAGGTCTGGGGCGGGGGGTGTTGCAAAGGACTCCAATCGGGCGGCCAATTCGGCTAAACCGTCCCGTCCCCCCTCCTCAACTTCCAGATACTCAAATGGATCCGCTGCCACAAAGGAGTATCGGCCTAAATGGGAGTGCTGGACGGCGCTGTCTAAGAAAAGGCAGTGCGGTAGCTCCACCAACCGCCTAAACACTTTCTCCGGCGTCCACTGGGGCGAAAGCAGTTCTACAACAGGCCATTCAGTCCACATAGCGTACCTGTTTTCCCCTGGAAAGAGCCAAGTGGGCTTTTTTGCTCGGGGACGATCCAGAGGGCCAGTCTGGCTCGACTTTTGCCAGTTTTGCTAATTTGGTTTGCTTCCAAGGATTAAGATGAAACTTCTTTTTCTTCACCTAATTTCCTAACTCCAATAGTTACAAAGAGTTAGAGCTTTCCCCTCTAAGGCCAGGTCCAAGATGGCACAGGTCAAGCTTCCAGACAGTCCCGTAAGCGCATTCCCATGACAAAAGCTATTTACCTTCCGGATGCTCCAGAAGTCCTAAAGTCGGAATCTCTGCATAATTTAAAGGGGATATTTTTATACCTTTAACCTAATCCGGGCTGCTAACATTGCGAGCAGCTAATTGATAGTATGTGTTTGGATAGAAGAACCGAACAGCGATTGAATCAAAAGTTCACAAGGTCCCGCTATATGTCCAGTATTTTGCAGCTCGACTTTTGCAATTTTAGGCCTTCTGCCGGAAGGGGGAAAACTCTAACTGCTTGCAAATATTGGACTTGGGAAATTGTGTGAACAAAAGGAAGTTTCGTCGTAACTACTGGAAACAAAAGGATTTAGGGAAAATGGCAAAACTCGAGTACAGAGGTTCTTCGAATATTTGCAGGATGCTAGAGGATTTTGGGGTTGTTGGTTGGACAAATTTCCGAAGGACAATGTTTTCAAAGGATGCGACCTCTAAAGGTGGCTTTCCTCTGGAAAGGGCCAACTAAGGGAACCAGTATTTCCTTCTCTGGGCGACAAAGGAGGCTTGGCCTCGGGGATGGGGGAGAGTTCCTTTACCGAGTGCCGCCGTTGATTTCGATGATTTGGCCGGTAAGAAAACTGGCTTCTGGGCTAACCACAAATCGAACTAAGTTGGCCACATCTTGGGGGGTACCCCATCGGCCTAGGAGGCATTCCTGGATAGCCCGCTGTTGCCAAAAGTCAGAGGCCTGTTGGGCCCATTGGGTGCGGATCCAGCCAGGGGCGATACATAGTACCCGGACCTGAGGGGCCAATGCTCGTGCCAAACTTCGGCTGAAGGCCATCACCGCCCCTTTGGCAGCGGCAAACAATTGGCCCCCGTCGGTTTCGATGCCCCGATGCACCCCGTCCCAGCCTACATTGACGATGACCCCTTGGCCAGCTCGCTTCATCCGTTGGCCCACCTGCCGGCTGAGCCGGATCGTAGCTACCACATCCAGACGCCACAAAGCTTCTAATCGCTGTTCAAAGGGCCAATTCAGCGCTTGGCCGGTGAGCACATCGGCTCCGGCATTATTGATCCAAATGTCCACCCCTTGCCGCCACTGCCAAGCCTCCTCCACCAGGCGATCTTGCTGGGACGGGTCGGCCAGATCGGCCAAAACCACCAAAACCTCTCGGCCTTTTTGACGAATGGTTTCCGCAGCTACCCGCGCCTCTTCCGGATGGCGCCAACCATGGACCAGCACTGCAGCCCCCGCTTCTGCCAATTCCAGGGCAATGGCCTGCCCAATGCCCCGGGAAGAACCGGTAACCACGGCAGTCTTCCCTACCAGTTGGCCTGTCGGCACAGACATACTTTCTCCTTCTAGAAAAAAGGTATCATTTCAGCAGGGTGAAGAAATCGGCCTCTCTCCTCCAAAAGGCCTGCCAGCCGTCAGGCTGACCGGGTAAGGGGATAAAAAGCCCGTTGAACGGCTCGTTTCCCCCGATATCCTACCTTCTCAACGGCCTGGGGACAGTAGAAAAAGCGTCACCCCACTTCACTCAGCTGAACTGTTACAAAACAAAGGTAACATTTCCACCGCATGCGGGTGAAAGTCCACAGATTAATTGAACAAAAATATAATATATTGGCCAAACAAGCTCAACCCCCGGCAATCCATCTTTGCCTAGAACCTATTCATTTTACTTCCCGGATACGCAGACCAAAACTCCTCCCAGAGACCGGGCGGCAGTTTTTTTGTCATCGGTTTAGGGGATTTGATGAAGATAGATCGCCTATGCTCTACTAAAGGATCCCTCCTGGTAGCTCTCCCGCAGGCCAAGAGGCTCCGTACTATAGGTGCGAGGACTCAGTCGAAGGAATTTAGGTCCTTATATGTCGGAAAGAAAAGGGGAACCAAAATGGGTTCTCCTATAGGTAGGTGCTATGCAAAGCTGGTTTCCAGGGGCCGAAGCCTATTTTGGCTATATTCCCTATATTGTCCAGTTAACCCATAAAATTTCCGCCGCACCTCAGAGAGTCTTACCTTGACTTTTGACATTTTTACTAACTTATTTTGTCTCCAGT
Organism: Thermoguttaceae bacterium; assembly: GCA_025062105.1. Lineage (GTDB taxonomy): Bacteria > Planctomycetota > Planctomycetia > Pirellulales > Thermoguttaceae > JANXAQ01. Next base: position 25,960 of record JANXAQ010000305.1, on the reverse strand, counting down.
AGTTACGATGAACCACCCTTTTGTTCACAGAATATTTCCTAACTCTGGAGACAAAGCGTTAGAAGATCCAAATGGGGCTGGCTGGAAATTGACAAAGGGCAAGACTTTCGCTAAGTGAAGTAATTGTCTTTCCACTGGGTGGAAGAGGCCGGCAGGCGAAGTGGACCGGCTGTGGGTGAAAAAGAGATTTGGTTGTTTACCGGCTTCCGTCGGACCTTAACCTTCTGGAGCTGGGGGGAAGAGGAATAAAGAGATAGGCATGCTCCGTTCGGCTGAAGTATTATTACGGAAAAAGGAGAGCTTAGAGGAGGGGTGTTTGATAAGGTAGGGGGTCTTCCAGGCCTGCCTGTTGGAAACCGCGGCGCCGGAGCACACAAGCATCACACCGTCCACAGGGCAAGCCGTCCGGTGTAGGATCATAACAGGAACAGCTCAGTCGGTAATCCAGGCCTAAAGCCACCCCGCGGCGAATAATCTCTGCTTTGGTGCAGCCCAGCAGCGGGGCATGAATGCGAAAGCGGAGTTGGCCTTCGACAGCGGCTTTGGTGGCCAAGTTGGCCAAATGTTCAAATGCCTGTAAAAACTCCGGCCGACAGTCCGGATAACCACTGTAATCTAAGGCATGAACGCCCAGGAAAATATCGGCCGCTCCGACCACTTCCGCATACCCCAGGGCCAACGCCAATAGGATCGTATTCCGGGCGGGGACATAGGTTACCGGAATTCCCTGGCCGATTTCTGTGGGGCGCCGATCTTTTGGCACAGGCACGTGGCCGGTCAATGCACTGACCAAAAGCCCACCCAGCTCCAACCGGATGATTCGGTGCTCCTGCATTTGCAAGAATTGAGCCAGCCGACTGGCTGCCTCCAATTCCCAACGGTTCCGCTGACCATAATCAACCGTCAGGCCAAAGAGCGAGAACCCTTCGGCTTTTGCAATAGCAGCGGCTGTGGCTGAATCCATGCCGCCCGACAAAAGCACAACAGCAGGTTTTCCCTGAATGGGCGCAGACACAGAACCGCCGAACTTTGCTAAAAATACACAAAGCCGGATCTCAATTCGCACAAAGCGATAGCGAAAGCCTATGCTGGGAAGGGTGTAAGCAGTTGGTGTGTGTGTGGCGATTACCAGCTTCGTCGGCCGGACCAATTTCGGCCGCCGCCCGGACGCCGAGGTCGTTGTGTTTTGGGCCGAGCTTCGTTGACAGTAACCGCCCGCCCGGCAATCCGCGCTAGATGCAGCCCTTCAATTGCTTGGGCCGCCGCTCCCGCATCGGGCATCTCCACAAAAGCAAACCCCCGGGGCCTTCCCGTAGCTCGATCTACAATAATCGTTACCGAACTGACCTCCCCGTACTGCTCAAAAGCTTCGCGAAGTTCTTGCTCGGTGGCCTCGTACGCCAAATTCCCTACATAAATGCTGGTCACGGATTAACTCCCTCCAGACATACCATGAAACCTAAAAACATGTAACATTTCCGCCGACCGAAAAACGTCCTTGACACTCTTCAAGCTAGAGCAACGCTTCTTTCCCGCAACAACCGGCAATTCGGCAGCCCCCGATTGCCCGGTTCCTGTGTTTTGCGGAGAGGCTTAAAGAACGGCCTTTCTCTTCGGCAGAAATGTTACCAAACCCAAAAACCGACTTCGGGATGTCTGGAAAGAGCTTTGCCCGTTATCGAACCGGACCAGCTTCATTCGCAGATATCCCACATTTTATAATTTTATTCGCAATTGGCTTTTTTGTCAATGTAAGCTCTAAGAAGAAAATCCAGAGCATTTCAGCCGAATGAAACCACATACTATCCCTATGCAAACAGGGATGAAAAAAAGCAACTTGCTCTGTCGGCTGACATTACGCAAATTTTGGTATTGGATTGCCAAACAGTTGCCAAACCTTCGGTTTTTTTCGCAGGTTGGGTTTCAACCGGTTACCACCTCGCGACCAAAAACCTCGGTAGTACAAATCGGCCGCTTTTTCTCACCATAGAGGCTCTCCTGAAAAGCATTTTGTATGATGAAAAGAGGGTTCCCTCCTAAAATCCTCCAAAATCTTTTAGAGAGTGTCGAGAGAGGCGGTGGTCAGCCAAAACCCATGGGGCACCACCAAAATCCCAATGTCAGGCAGGCTCTTAGCTCGACTTTTGCCAATTTCTTGGGGTGTAGGCAGCGATGGATGTTCCGACCCTTTGAAAATCTTAGACTTAGAAAATTTACTGAACATTTAGTCCTGAAAACCTAACTCCTTGAAATGAAAGAAATTACAAAAAAGGCAAAAGTCGAACTTAAGTCTTAACCGCGACCTACCAACCGGCTCTTCGAGCGGCATCACGGAAAGCCGCTTCTACACCAGCTTGATATCGAGCTCGTTGTTCCGCGCTGCGTTGAATGTTGTCATCTCGGGTTTGGAGGGCTAGTTTAGAGATGACCTCTTGTTGACGTCGTTTGGCCTCCCGTTGGCAGGTATTGGCGATTTCTGCGGCCATCTTTTGGATTCGAGCTTCTGCTTGTTGGATGGCGTCCCATTTGGCTTTTCCTTCGGCATCGGCTTGAGCTTTGTCCAACGTATCGAAGCATCGAAGGATTTCGTCACCATTTAGCAGAAACATTTGGCCTTGAGTTCCTTTGGTACGAATCAGCAGGGTCCATTGCTGGCTCTGGCCTACTAGAACAAACATTCCTTTCGGATAAATATCTTTAGGTAGTTGTGCTTGTTTTTCGGATGGTTTGCCTCGATCCCAGACTCCTAGATACACCCCCAGGTCATCCAAGTCCATATTGACCACGCCATGGAGTCTGCCACGTTCGTAACACAGGATGCCTTGAGGTACTCCTCCAACAATTCGGGAACCAACAGTTCGTTCTCTGATAATCAGTACAGGTTGATCCTGGCTGCCTCCTAAGATTCCCACCAATTCTTTTTCTTCCTGGATTTCCGGGCGTTCTTTCCACACAAAAGTATAACTGCCGGGAACCCCGAACAACACTGGCGCCGTTCGGTAGGCATGAATCCCGGCTAATACATATCCGACTTGCGGAACTTGTGTCTTAAAAGCTACTAAGGGGGTCTGGAGGCTCTGAACACCCTGGATGAATTTTTCTTCGATATCTTTCGTCGAGGCGATCAACGATTTAATAGAAAATACTTGTCCATCAGGCAATTGAACTCGGAAATCTGCCTGATCCGTAGAGGTGGAGAGCTTTGGGCTCGGTTGTCGCTTGGGAAGACTTGCCAAGTTTCGTAAAGGATTGGCTCGGCAACGTGCGACAAACGTCTTCAGGTCCCCGCACGCAATGGCGAAATTGACATTTTGTGCACCGGAGCGTGCGGAAAGGCTTCCGGCATTGACGCCAACTACTTCTCCGTACACGTTAACTAATGGGCCGCCGCTATTGCCTGGGGAAATCGGCGCGGTCGTCTGAATTAAGGTCAAATCGTCGTCAAATTCAGGAGGCAGAATACCTCGGATGACATCCCGGCGGATTTCCCGACAGGTGCGTATGGCGCTGACTTCGCCTCGCGTAACCGTCTGTTGCAGCCCTAAAGGAGACCCAAAGGCATAGACCTCTTCCAGTTTCTCTGGCAACTGAGCGGCAATGGTCAACCAAGAACCTTCCTCGGACCGATCCACCCGTAAAAGCGCCAAGTCTTTACCGCGTTCAGCTCCCAAAAAGCCCAAGACGCGATAAGTCTGATTGCCCAGCTTAACCCGGGCAAGCGAAGCATTTTCGATCACGTGATAATTAGTTATTACCAGATCTCGGTCCACAAAAAATCCGCTGCCCATGCCTCCGTCGGTTTCAATTCGGACCACGGCCGGTTCCACCCGACGGAGGAGTTCTTCTCGACTAAGCCGCTGCCGACCGCTCGATTGATCAGTCGTAAAGGCCGGTTGTTGTTTGGCAGATGCGGCTGGCAGTTTTGACTGGGCAAATGTACGGAGGAATTCTTGATCCGATGGACTCAATCTGCTGACAGGGACCCGAACCGTATTGCCATCCTTTTTGCGCAAAAGAACCGTATTTCCGTCATATTCCACCAAAGCCGCTTCTACCGAATGGTGGCCTGTATCGTCTTTCCACAACCGGAATTGGCCAACTTCCGCCCCTAGAAGCAGCGATCCCCATATCCATCCCAAGATTATCCCTCCTACTGCTGCTGATACTTTCTTGGTTCCCCTCATGACCAGCCTCCCCTTTTAAAGGATAGTGAAAGCAAACCACCTATATCTTGAGCCTTACAGGCTCTGCTGAAATTTGGATTTTGAAGTTTCCCGATGGATTTTAGGTTGATCGACCTTTCTATCGACACCGGTAAAATAGGATGTTTGCGGATTCTGGGCAATTCAGGAAGGAAAAACTGTTTTTCCTCGTGAAAATCCCCTATCAAGACAGCCTCTAAGCTTGGGTTTTACCATTGTTTTAATTTGGTTTGTCTCCCAGAATTTACGGCGAACCCCCCTTTTGTCTCCCGATTGCCTAAGTCCAATAATTCCAAGGAGTTAGAGATTTCCCCTTTGGCAGAAGACCCAAATGCCAAAAGTCGAGTTTAGAAATGTTCCCAAGTGGAATTGCCAGAGCCCTTTCAAGGACAACTGGGCCCGCCAATCGGCCCCAGGGCCGACCACCATGCTCCGGAAGGGCAACAGACCGAGCTCCCATTGTTCCTTTGGGGATGCCAATTGCCTGCCTTAGTTATCCCTGAGAAGTATTGCTGCCTGTGCATCGGTTCTTCCTAAGAGAACAGGCTTTGTTACCCTCCGAAAGATATAACGGGAAGCTATCACAGTATTTGTTAAGCTCGGCTACTGCCCATTCGTCTTAGAAACCCGGAATAGAAGGCCGCCGCTTTCAAAAAAGCTCTACCCCCTGCTAGGGGGAAATGAAGCGATTGAGGCTGTGCTAAATCTGTGCTTTCTAAGCTCGAGGTTTGCCATTTTTGGCTTCGGCCCGGAAGAGGAATGCTCTAACTCCTTATGAATATTGGAGTTAGGAAATTGCATGAACAAAGGCCTCCTGCGCCCTAACTCCTGGAAACACAGGCAGTTAGGAAAAATGGCAAAAGGCGAGCTAAGAGGCTGTGGGAAGAGACATTTTGGCTCACTCGGCGGCGAAGTTGTGTCCACCATCCCCAGGCGCTACATCCCAGGAGTTGGGCACTTTGGCTACCTAGAGCCTCACCGGCCGTGGGAAAAGGAAGATTGGCTACCTCCTTTTCAGACAACCTGCCTCTGTTGAAACCTTCTAGGGAGCTATAGAGATTGTGCCTATCATGTGTGGTTTTTTCGACTCTTGGTGGGTTTGGGTTTCCCACCAGAAAAGGTTTCAACAGAGCCAGACAACCTTTAAGCTCGACTTTTGCCATTTTGGCTTCGCTCGGAAATAGGGAACTTCTGTAAGGGGATATTTTTATACCATTTTCGATGCCCTTCCTCTAGCACAACATATAGAGCTCGAGCATTGCTAGGACCCAATAAATAGTAGGTGTTCGGACAGAAGAACCCAACGGCTGTATAATCAAAAGTCCATAAAGTTCACTACATGTTCAGGATTTTGCAGAGGTTCTATAGCAATATTCTAAATCCTCGGAATCAGGGGATTGAGGCCATAAAAGGAGGTTTCGCCGTAACTAATGGGAGCAAACCAAGGTGGGGAAAATGGCAAAGGTCGAAAAAGAAGTGTTTCCTCGTAACTACAGTAAGCAAAAGGAATACTTACGAAAAACGGAGGCGATTGGAAAAGTTCTAATCACCACTTCCAGCTAAACTCGAAGATGGTTTCCACTCCATAAGGCGGACGAATTCCTCGAACATCACCTCAGTAATACCAGGCCGGATGCCCAGGGCTTCCGGATCGCCGTAGTTGAAGACAATAAAGCCGCCTTCCGGAGTGCTCCAATGTTCTACTAAAAGCCGGGCTTCTTCACGCACCAGTTCCGGGTCCCCTTTGGGTAAGGTGGCCTGAATGTCTACAGTAGTCAAAAAGCAGACTTTACCACGAAATTGTCGGCCGAATTCCACCAAACCATAGGTCCTAGGCTGCTGCATGTTTAGTACATCTACGCCCAATTCAATTAGCCGAGGTACCAAGGCATTAATCCGGCCGCAACTGTGCAGGATCACATGCCAACCGTTCTGATGGATTGCTTCGAAAAGCTGCCGATATCGAGGGGCAAAGAAATCGTCGAAGATTTTTTGGCTGATAAAGGGGCCTTTTTGGGTGCCCCAGTCGTCGGTAAGAAAGATGCCGTGGATTTGTTCAGGGAATCGGCGTGCCAGTTCCTTTAGCCGCTCGACGGTAAACTCCAAAATCATATCTAGCAATTTCTCCACCTTCTGGGGTTCGAGGTAAAAATCTTCCATGACCGCCGCAAAACCCCGGAGCATGTGGAGGCGTTCGATGAGATTAAAATGGCTGGTAACGACCACGTACCGGTCCTCGGCCTGTTGGAGCAATGGGCCGATCCGCTCGAAATAAAAGGGATTTCTTGGATTAGGGGGCCGGTACGTTTTCAGGGCGTTCCAATCGGCCAAGGGGTGGCCTACAACCTGGCCCATATTTTTCAGTTCGGTGCGACGCCATTGGCAACCCCAATCATCCGGGGCCGGATTATCGAAAAACCACCCAGCTTCGGCACGATCCATCTCCCAGATGTCCCAAACGTCGTCCGGCGCCCAAGGGACTACCCGTTGCCAAAATGGTAGCCGGGGCGGTCGCTGGAACTCGATAGCGCGCCGCACAATCTCCTTCCGCTCCACGAGATGTTTTCCTTCCTAGGAGTCCAAAAGAGGTTTGACCACAAAGACAATCTCTGGCTGCTAGGGGGCTGACCCTCCTCAACTATCAATTTCTTATTATCCTAGAAGGATGTTATCAGGGGAATCAGGAGCAACTGTTGGCCAATGGCTTCCGCAAGGTAATGAGGATGAAAGCGGCGTTTTTCACTGGTATTCGGCGAATCGAGATTTGGCAGACGGAACCACCTCGTATGGAGCTGGCTACTCAGGTACGGGTACGGATCGAGCGGGTTGGCGTGTGCGGATCAGATGTTCATTACTACCTCCATGGCCGAATCGGCGACCAAATCCTCCAACTGCCTGCGTCGCTCGGCCATGAGTGCGCCGGCAGAGTGGTAGAAGTAGGTCCAGCGGTCCATCGAGTAAAACAGGGCGATCTGGTGGCCATTGATCCAGCTATTGTGTGCGGCCGATGCGATCAGTGTCTGGCCGATCGGCCAAATACCTGTCGGCATCTACAGTTTCTAGGCGCCCCCGGCGAGGCCCCAGGAGCAGTGCGGGAGTACCTGGTGCTGCCAGAGGAAAATTGTTTTCCTCTCCCAGCCGGGTTAACGTTGGATCATGCTGTTTTGGCCGAACCGCTTTCGATTGGCCTGTATGCGGCCCGGCTGGCTCGGCTGGAGCCGAAGGAACGGGTGGCCATTTTCGGTTGCGGCCCAATCGGCCTGAGTGTGTTGGTCTGGGTGAAGCTTTTGGCCGGTTGCCGGGTCTATGCTACGGATCTGTTGAATGAGCGGTTGGCAGCAGCCCGGCGCTTGGGAGCAGATTGGACCGGCAATCCTCAGCAGCAAGACACCACAGCGGCCATCTTGCAAGAGGAACCCCTAGGCGTGGACTGTGTGTTTGAATGTTCCGGTGATGCGATATGTGTGTCCGAAGGGATTCGGCTGGCCAAACCCGGCGCTCGCCTGCTGTGGCTGGGCATTCCGCCGGACGAACAGGTGGCAGTGCCCGCCCACCTGGCCCGCCGAAAAGAAATCACCCTTCAGTTGGTCCGGCGCCAGCGGGGCTGCATCCAACCGGTCTTAGACGCCATGGCCCAAGGCCGATTGGACCCACTGTGGTGGATTACCCATCGGTATCCTTTAGAAAAGATTGACGAGGCTTTCGAACTGGTGGCCCAGTACCGAGACGGCGTACTGAAGGCCATTATCCACTTGCCGGAGTAAATGGGAAGCTGTGCATAATTCAATGGAAGTATTTTTATACTATTTTGGCCTGCCCCCTCTCAGCCAGCAGATAGGGTTCCTCGCATTGCTAGCAGCCAATAGATAGTAGGGGTTCGAGTAGGAGAACCGCACGGTTAGAGAATCAAACAATCATAATGTTCACTATGTGTTCAGGTTTTTCCAGAGGCTCCGGTTGACTGGGAAAAGGCGGAGGAGCCTGCTATTTCTACTTGTGTCTCCGCTCCTAATGTGGTATTTTAGGAGTTGTCCCGAAAAACATCTTGCCGCTTGCATGTAGAGTTCCGCCTGGGGGATCCAAAATCTCAACAAATTCTATTTGTTGACTCTATTTGAGTAAGTTTTGTCGGAGGGTCTGGTCAGCCCGAAAACCCGTCGGGTCCCGCTAAAAACTCCTTTTTTAGCACAGCCTTTTAGAAGCGATACGTCTTCTTTGGAACGTGGCGCAAAGGGGGGAGAGGCCATGAGACCATCCTGGAGACTGAGCAATGCTAGGGGCGTTCGTGCAAACGTAGTAGCAAAAGGCTCGCGGAAGCTAAGGCCGGCATTGGATCGGGATTTTCAGCCACTGGGGGTTCGTGCAGAACCAGACCAAATCTTTTCCGCGCAGGGGGCCAATAGTTTCCGTCCCATACTATATGGGTTTACCCTAGTGGAACTTTTGGTGGTGATTACGATCATCGGGATATTGATTGCGCTGCTGCTGCCGGCGGTGCAGTCGGCCAGGGAAGCTGCCCGACGGACTCAATGTGCCAACAATCTGAAGCAGATCGGTTTGGCCTGGTTAACGCATGAACAGGCTCATGGGTTTTTACCCGGCGGCGGCTGGGGCGCTACCTGGGTGGGCGATCCGGATCGGGGTGCAGGCATCCGGCAGCCGGGCGGCTGGATCTACCATATCCTGCCCTACCTCGAACAAACCGCCTTACATCAATTGGGGGCGGGACAGTCAGCGGCGGTCAAAAAGCAGATGGCTGCCCGAGTGATTGCCACCCCCTTGGCCATGTTCAATTGCCCTACCCGCCGCCGCTCCATGACCTACCCGATGTATCCAACCCACAAAAATGCGGATTATACCAATGTGGCGGCCCGCACCGACTACGCCGCCTGCGCCGGCGACGCCTCTTGGAGCGAACCCTATACCCCAGAACCAAACAGCCTAGAAGAAGGAGATAACCCTAATTTTGCCTGGTGTACCGAAAATGGAGTGTATATTTGTGCCCAATATACTGGCGTCTGCTATGAACGAAGCCAACGGACCGTCTCCGAGATCAAAGACGGCACCAGCAACACCTACATGGTAGGTGAAAAATATCTCAATCCGGATCATTATGCCACTGGCCGAGACCCTTCCGACGACTGGGCCATGTACAGCGGCCATCAAGATGATCAGCACCGGGTTACCCACCCGAATGCTCGGCCAAAACAAGATCAACCAGGCCTTCAGGACCGAATCAGTTTCGGCAGCGCCCATCCGGCCGGCTTTCAAGCCGTCTTCTGCGACGGCTCTGTCCGAATGATCTCCTTCAGTATAGACCAAGAACTGCACCGCCGATTAGGGCACATTAAAGACCAATTGCCCGCTTCCCCGCCATAACCTAAATCCTCCCCCAAGAGCCTGCCTTTTTCAAAAAAGTTCTAGAATCTCTTCGAAATCCTGAACATATAGTGAACTTTTTCAGTTCTCCATTCGGTAAGGCCTGCCTACTTCATTCAAAGAGCTTGTATGTCTGGACTTTTGGCATTTTGGGCCTGGTCTTGGAGGGAGGAAAATCTATAAGTCCTTGTAACTCTTGGAGCTAGGAAATTGGATGACCAAACGGGGACGCCGTAACTACTGGAAAAAAACAAGTTAGGAAAAAGGCAAAAAGTCGAGGGAAACTCCTGCTATGAAGATGGCGAACAAAGAGCAAAAAGCAAATCCAGATAAAATAGCTAAACTATAGAGGATGGACAGACTTCATAACGGCTCCCTATTCCCTTTCTCCGACATCTGTCATAGAGCGATCTTCTTGTGTGGTACACATCCACCGAAGGGCGAGCCTACTTTCACATCTCCCCCTGCTCGACTGGCTGTTATTATAAAGGTAGAGTTCTGCGGAGGTACATCACTTTAGGAAAACTAGGAAAAATTGTTGAAGGAAATAGAATGGACAAAATAGGAAATATAGACACATAGTTTCCAACACCAAACAATCCCTGATCTCTCCAATAATCTTTCCCCACCAATCTTTCCAAGTTGTGTCATTTCTCCACATTGACTGTTGGCTTCTTTTAAAAGGTTTACGATCCTCCTATTTGGGGCAATTAGTTGCAGCTGGTGTATGGTAAATACATACCAAAGATGTTTATAACAGCGAGTCTTGGTCGAAAAGGTTGGAGGGAAGAGGGCGGGGGTTTTCCCTCAGGGGGCTACGCTGAGGACTAGCTGAACCCCCGGTCCAGAGTATGGGTATCCTACTCACATCGGTGCAATAGGCCCAGGTTCAGGGATCGCCAACCTAGAAAGGTAAGGCATGATATCTGGTGCACCGGTGATTTTAGACTCTCGGCAGCGGCATCAGCGTTCCTGAAGCCGGCCTCCCCTGATCTAAGGGAAAGGGCGAATGTTTTACCGGCTTGTCAGGTCCTCCGACATCCTACGGGGTGCTAACTACGATGTGTAAGATATTAACGGTCCCAGGAAAGAGGTGAGGTCCCTCCTAAAAGTGAACTATTAAATGAACTATTAAAGCCACTAACAAAATGAGCTTGCTCTTTCTTTATGGGCAGCAAAATAGCCCTGGGAGTTTCTGTGGCGTTTCATTTTGTTAGAGGCTCGTCGTTCGATTTTTGCCATTTTTAGCCTTCCGCCGAAAAGGCAAAGTTCTAACTCTTCGTAATCATTGGAGGGAGGTAATTCCGTGAGCAATAGGAAGTTTCGTTGTAACTATTGGAGGCAAAAGAGGTTAGGAAAATCGCAAAAATCCAGGTTCGTTTTTGGGAACCTCGGAACTCGACTTTTGCCAATTTTCCTAACTGGTTTTGCCATCAGCAGTTACGACGAAACTTTCCTTAGGTCACCCGATTTCCTAAGTCCAACAGTTACAAGGAGTTAGAGCTTTACCCTTTCGGGACAAGGCCAAAAATGGCAAAAGTCGAGCTAAACCCACCAAAACCGAAAGAAAACCGAGTAGTATGGGCAAAACCTCCCCTGACTGCGACCACCTTTTAACAGAGCCTGCTTGAGAATAATTAGACTTGGAAAACTGCGTGTACAAAAGGAGGTTTTGCTGCAACTCCTGTAAACAAGTTAGGGAAAATAGCAAAAGTCTAGTTTGGGAACCTCTGAAAAAACCTGAGCATATAATCAACTTCATGGACTTTTGATACTCTGGCCGTTTCGGCTTTATAGCCGAAGAGCTAATCGCTGTTGCCTGCTAGCAATGCTAACAGCCCTAGATCTTGAGTTAGAGGAGGGCAAGGCAAAATAGTAAAAACATTTCCCTATTCAATTATGTAGAGGTCCTTTACAAAAAAGCTCTGAAGAGTCCTCTTCCGAAAGGTCCTCCCATGGAGGAATGGAATCTTGCTCCGGTTGCCCAGCAGTGGGTTAATGTAGCGCTGATTTGGATCGGTTTTGCGATGGTAGCCGGACTGTTGGCTCGCTGCTTACTGCCCAGTTCGGACTCGATAGGTCCGGTAGCCACCTTGCTGGTAGGTATGGTGGGTAGTGTGGTGGGGCTTTTCAGTTTAAGTTATTTTCTGCAGGGGAAACCGATTAATCCGATCAGTCCGGTGGGGCTATTTGCGGCTAGTGCTGGGGCTTTGGTGGTGCTGGTGATTTATCGGCTTGGAATGACCGGAAGGCAGACGGCAGGCCAAAAAAACGCAAAATCCGATAATGCCGCTGGCTAATATTCCACCGGATCCAACCCCCTGCTCCCTTGGCTTCTACCCATCCTACAGAGAACCTTGAAGAGACCAGAAAAACCGGGAGCCCACGGAGAACTCCGTTACCTCTGGCCTGCAGCGGCAAAGCCCCGGCACCGCCAAAGCCGAGGCCGGTTCCAAATCTAAATCCCCACTAAAGACTCAAAAGACTCATATAAAGTGGCTTCTGGGGCCCTTAATAGCCGGGCTCCTCCGTCTGTTGACCGATTTTGGTTGAGCCAATGCCTCTGCACGACGGCCTGAGATAGCAGCATTGCGAAAGGTAGGACACTCTAGCTACCCAATAGTTCCTTGGCCGGTACCTTTCTACGTTCCCTTGAGCTTCCGACCTGGTGATAGAGGTTCTCAGGTTCTGTGGAAAGGTTCTGCCCACCTTGGGATGTTTTGCCCATTCTGATTGCTTTGCTCCCCCTTTCAATGGGTTAATGACTCCAATCGGAATCCTTTTGAACACAGCCAGGTTATTTCAAAAGACATTTGCACCAGAACACCGTTTATTTTTTGAATTCCCGGGGAATCTCCAACCATCCGATTTTAAGTTTGACTTTTGCCATTTTTGGCTTCGTTTCGGAAGGGTAAAGATCGAACCTCTTGTAAATATTGGAGTTAGGAAATTGTATGAACAAAAGAATATTTCGTCGTGCCTACTGGAGGCAAAGGCAGTTAGGGAAAATAGCAACGCCGCGTTAACGGCCATCGATGGGAAAACCGGTCAGCACCGCATCCTACGGCAAACTGCAAAATTTGAATGTCAGGACAGCTTCAAAGTCTCTAGTTGTTTCAGGCAGTTAGAGTACTGGTTTTCCCGAGGGAGGCGTAAGAGGCAAAAGTCGAGCTGAGGTTCCTCAGCAAAACGAGAGTGTCTTCTCTTCTTTATGGGGGGCAAGACGGCCTTGGTTTGTAGGGAGTTTTAATTTCTTAGATCAAAGCCGAGTGCCTATGGCGGAACTGGTATCAAATCGGTTAACCGGCTCGAAGTTGGGCGCCGTGATGTTTTTGGCAGGCGGCGACGATCAGATCGCGGAGCTGGTCGGCTTCTGGGTTGGTCAGTGTTCGATCCGGGCAGCGGAAAGCCAAGGTCATTAACAAGCTTTTTTTGCCTTCGCCCAATCGCTGGGGGTCGCGATATGTGTGGCGATATTGAACGGATTCTAACCAAGGCCCGCCTGCTTGCCAGACCGTGGCGGCCACATCCGCCCATCGGACCGGTTCATCGACTACTAGGTTCACATCTCGGGTAATAGCTGGATAAGGGGCTACGGGCCGATATTGGGGTACTAACTCTGCGGCTGTAACCAGCAGAGCGATTCTGACTTCGGCCACGGTGCAGGGGTGCCGAAGGTCTGTCTGCGCTTGAAGTTCTGCGGAGATTTGGCCCACAAAGCCCCACAACTCGTTGGCCAAGTAGAGTCGGCAGGAGTTGTCCGGTGCCAATTGGGGGCATTGGGCGGGTTCGGCCCGGAGGGGTTCGGAAATTTTTAGGGCTTCCAGAAGGGCTTCTAGAATGCCTTTTAGTTCCAAGTAGGGGCGGCCGCTGGTAATTGCTAACATTTGTTCCTCTATTGGCAGGGCCCCGGGCTGTGGCCAAAATACCCGAGCAATTTCAAAAAGTTCAATCCGACTGTTGCCTACCGATTCATTGGTTCGGCGGGCTGCCAAAAGGCTAGGCACTAGGCTTTGTCGAAGTACGTTGGCTCCCCGCACCAAAGGGGTTTGGGTCCGAAGCGGTTCGGCGGATGTCCACGGCAAAAAGGCCCTAATCCATCCAGGCTCAACCACCGAAAAGGTTATCGCTTCGTCTAAGCCACAGCCGGTAAGCACATGGCGGACTTTTTCTAATACTCTTTCTTGTTTCGTTCGGACCGATGGCGTCATCGGCACACGAACATCTTCCGGGATCTTCTCATAGCCGTAGATGCGAGCCACTTCTTCAATCAGGTCGATTTCCCGTTGCAGGTCACTGCGCCAACTGGGCGGGAGCAGGAGGACTCGATCCGGTTGGATTTGTGCCGTGGGGGAGCTTCCCGAAGCATTTTCCGTTGCCGACCTCGTCTGAGCTGTGAACTGCCCAGATATTTGATGAACAAAAGCTGATGACGGAGTGGAACTTGGTGACTGAGTAAAAGCGGATGGTTGAGTATAGGTGGATAAATGATCAAATGTTGATAATTGATCGGTAATGGATGACCGAACGGAAGCGGATGAGGGAGGAGAACCCGATGAGGGAATGGAGCTGGGTGGTTCTCCGGCTGATGTGCTTGTGCAGATGGCCGAAGAGGGGTCCATCGGGAGGCTATTTAACTTAATCGGTTGCTGGCTGACGGAGCTGCAGCCGGCCAAGTCTGAGTCCGTCGGAGGGCATTCTTGAAGCCCTAGGGCCAACAGAATTTCTCGCACCTTTTCTCTAGGTACATCGATGCCGAGGATTCTACGGATTTGGGCAAAGCGGAGTGCGATGGGTTGTCGCTGAGGGGGTTTTCGGCCCACATCGACTGCGCCGGCAGCCAACTCGCCGCCGGCCAGTTGCAGAATCAATTCACAACAGCGTCGGCTAGCCCAATCCACCCCTTCCGGATCTACCCCGCGTTCAAATCGAAACGAAGATTCACTATGCAGCCCCAACGCTCTGGCAGTGCGGCGAATCGAAACCGGGTCAAACTCAGCAGCTTCCACTAGCACGTCGGTGGTGGAATCGGAGATTTCGGTTTCCGCTCCGCCCATCACTCCGGCGATAGCCACCGGACGCTGGGCATCGCAGATCAGGCACATGTCCGGCCCCAACCAGTAGCGCTGATGGTTAATTGCTTCGATGGTTTCGCCCGGCTTCGGGCGGCGCACCACAATGGTTCGGCCTTGGATTTTGGCAAAGTCGAAGGTATGCAGTGGCTGGCCACACTCCATCAGCACATAGTTGGATACGTCCACCACATTATTGATGGGTGTTATCCCCACTGTGCGCAGACGACGGGCTAACCAGGCGGGACTCGGACCAATCCGGACGCCTCGAATCACTCGGGCAACGTAGCGAAAACACAAATCTGGACATTCAATCCGTACCTGGACCAGACGTTCCACTGGGATGTTGCCTTCGGTCGGCTGCGCTGCAGGTATCCGGACCGGCCGACCATACAAGGCACCGACTTCGCGGGCAATGCCCAGATGGCTCAGACAATCGGGCCGATTGCTGGTGATTTCCAAGTCAATGGCCAAATCGCCGCCTACTTCGGTGGTCCCTTCATGATTGAAGCCCGCCATCATCAGCCGGTAGCAGAGTTCTTCGACCGGCATATCCAACAACACATATTGTTTGAGCCAATTCCAGGAGATGATCATGGTTGGCCACTCTGCTTCCAACCGCCCGTTGCCACCGATTAAAACTGTTGTAAGAATCGCACATCGTTTCGAAAGAACTCTCGGATATCGTCAACTCCGTGCTGACGCATACAGAGGCGTTCGATACCCAAACCGAAGGCAAATCCACTGACTTGTTCGGGATCGTAGCCGACGGCCCGTAGCACATTTGGATCCACCATGCCCGCACCGCCCATTTCGATCCATCGGCCCTGCCAGCTCATATCGATTTCGACGCTTGGCTCGGTGAAGGGGAAAAAGGAAGGCCGAAACCGAATATGCACCTCGCCGTGGAAATAACTTTCCCCTAACATCCGGAGCACAGTTTTCAGATCGGCCATCGTTACATGCCGATCCACCATCAGCCCCTCAATCTGGTGGAACATCGGCGAATGGGTCGGATCGGGTGTGTCGGGCCGATAGACGCGACCTACCGCGATGATCCGCACCGGCGGTTTTTGCCGTTCCATGACCCGAATCTGCACCGTACTGGTTTGGCTTCGCAAAAGCATCGGTCCGCCGCCGGCTAGCTGCGAGGCAGTGGCTAAGTAAAAATTGTCCAATGGATCCCGAGCCGGATGCTCCGGCGGAATGTTCAACGCCTCAAAATTATGCCACTCATCCTCTACTTCTGGACCATCCGCTAAGCTAAAGCCCAGTCGTCCCATGATCTCTTTGAGTTGTTCGATGGTTTGGGTGATCGGATGCAGATGGCCCAGCGGAGGACGAAGCCCAGGAACCGTAGGATCAAATAGTTCGGCCGAGCGGCTGGCCCTTTGCTGCTGGCACAGTCGAGCTTGAGCCGCTTTAAATGCTTGTTCGACCTGTTGCCGCACTTGATGAAAGCGTTGGCCTGCCTGGGGGCGATCTGCTGCCGGTAGTTGGCCTAGAGCCTTTTGGAGTTGTTTGAGCCGACCACTGCGGGCGCCGAGAAACTCAATGCGTGCAGCCTCTAATGCGGCCGTATCCTCCGCAGCGGCAAACCGCTGCGTGGCCGCTGCACCGAACAACTCCAGCTCTTGGAAAAACTCCTGCAGACTCATCGGACCGACTAAAACTAGGGGAGATTGCTGCAATCGTCAATACGGCTTACTCGGAAAAAGTCCTCCCCACCCCCTCGGAGCGCCCCCTACCAGAAACTCTGCATGATCCTGAACACACATTGAACTTTATCCATTTTGGATTCGGTAGGCTTTAGCAACACCTAGCCAAACAGCCACTGAAAGTTCTGAAAGATAATGAACATATGGTGAACTATATAAACGATTGATTCTATGGCCGGTTGGTTTGCTTGCCCGAACAACTACTAGATATAGGGTACCAGTTCCGATCGTACTTTCATATACTGGGTTAAAAGTACCGGAACTCAAAATGGTATAAAATTATCTCCCTTCAATTATGCAGAAGTTCCTACTATATGTAGGGTGCTAGCTGTGCTGGCAACCCAATATATTGGCTCAGAGGCGGAGGGCACCAAAATGGTATAAAGGTATAAAAATATCTCCCCCCAATTATGCAGAGGTTCCTAGAGATTTTGGAACGTGCGGAGGATTTAGGAGGAAAACCTTCTTAGCTCGACTTTTGCCATTTTCCTTAACTGGTTTTACTGCTGGCAGTTACGACGAAACTCCCCTTTGTTCACCCAATTTCCTAACTCCAATAGTTACAAGGACTTAGAACAGTCCTCTGCCAGGACGAGGCCAAAATTGGCAAAAGTCGAGCTTAAAGGCTGTCCTAAAATGGGGATTGGGCTGGTTTCCCATGGGTTTTGGCCGACCGGCTCCTATCCTTCCGACTCCTTAAAAACAGGGATTTTGGGGATTCTGGGCAATGGAGGGAGGAACCCCTCCTTTCATCATAAAACATGTTTTTTTCGGACAGCCTCTTCCAGCATTAAAAGGGCTTTTCAGGACTGCCTCTAGGTTAAGCCAACACCGCTTCCATACCCAAGGCTTCCTTGGCTTTTTCGACGACTTGATCGAAGGCCTGGGGATCGTTGACGGCCATTTCGGCAAGCATTTTGCGATCCAAGCAGATTTGGGCCTTCTGGAGGCCGTGGATAAACTCGCTATAGCGAAGCCCACGCATTTCCACCGCAGCACTAATGCGGGTAATCCACAACCGACGGAACTGGCGTTTCCTCGCTCGGCGATCCCGCCAAGCGTATCGGCCAGCACGAAGCAACGTTTCTTTCACGGTTCGCAGCAGTCGGTGGCGGGCGCCCCAGAACCCTTTGGCCGCCCGTAATAACCGCTTTCGAGCCCGAGTGCGAGCTGCTCCTTTACGCGTTCTCATGTCTGTTCCTCATCCACCATTTAGCATCTAAAAGTCCAAAAAACAGTGGGTATCCAGAGATATTTGGAAACATTTTCCGCCGGGGATAGAGCAGGAGTTTTGGATCCCGAAGGACCTCTCCAATGGTGCTTCCCGTGCAAGCGGGAATCCAAAGTCGTTTTCAGTCTCCAGTATATTGCAGGCCTAGCTCCCAACTTTTATGCGGATGCCTAGTAACGACTCTCCATTCGCCTGAAGTGATACAAATCGCAAAAGTCGAGGGATATTGGTATTGGTATCTTTGTATCTGGGGAAGCGGCTTGTTGGAGGCTTTCGGAGCACAGGTGCTTGTCCAGTTACTCTTTGCCCAATTCCCAGCGATAAAACGCCTGGATTTCCATGCCGGCTGCTTTAACCACTTGGCCTACCGTCTTTTTATCGTCTTTAACAAAAGGCTGATCCAGAAGGCACAGCTCGGCATAGAAGTTTTTCATCCGGCCTTCAATCATTTTTTGGATAATATTTTCTGGTTTTCCTTCTTGGCGGGCGATTTCGGCTTGGATAGCTCGTTCCTTTTCCACCAGGGCAGGGTCCAAATCTTCCCGTCGAACCACTTTTGGCCGCATGGCGGCAATGTGCATACAGATGTCTTTGGCCAATTCGGCTGTGCCTCCGGAAACCCGCACCAGCACACCGGGACTGCCCATATGATGCGCATAGCCAGCACAAGGGCCTTCGACCCGAAGGATCCTGGGGATGCGAAACACCTCTCGAATCCGGTTCATGAGATCATCCATCTGCTGTTGGAGGGTTTGCCCCGGTTGAAGTGGGGAGGGTTGTTCTAGTAAAGCTTCCGGGCTGTCGGCCCCGGGGCCGACAGCTAACTGCTGGGCCAATGCTTCTGCAAATTGGATGACCTGTTCATTATTGGCTACGGGAGCACTTTCGCATTGCAGTTCGACCATAGCGCCGCGACCGGCTTGGAAGTCGGCATACACGGCGATCCGGCCGAAGCCAGTGGGTCGGCTGAGCCGGGCAGTCATCTTCGCCTTCCCATGTTTGCGCAGCCACTCCTTGGCCGCCTCCGGATCCCCGCCGGTCTCCTGCAATGCCTTTTTACACTCCATCATCGGCAATCCGGTTTCATCCCGAAGGGCTTTGACAGCCGCTGCAGAAATTTCCACCATAACGGTTCTACTCCTTTCTTCCCATCTCAAATCTTTCTTCCTATCTCATCTCAAATTTCGTGCACCTTCAACCAAGAGGAAGGGGAGGTTATTTTTCCTCCAGAACCCCTGTAATCGTACTGCGAATGCCTCTGGTCCACCTTCTGGGAGGACCTGGAGGGGCCCTTTTGCTCCAGAAACCCCTGCAATTCCCCTGCCCACAACCGGGAATCCAGAGGGAAAAAGGAAACCTTGGCGTCCCTCATGCGGGCAATACTTTGCTGGGCCCCTTGCTGGGCCACTGGACCGAATCTTACCTCCCGGTTTTTGCTGAACTGGATGCCTGCTTTCGCAGCGATAACAACGCCAGTGCCTCCACTCGGCCGAACGGGTTGTGTTACCAGTGAAATGAAATGTTTTTGGTATCGCTAACGTGTTTCGGGTACCGCTGATGGGCGTCTGGTACCGCTGAATTGCCTCTGTGTCTCTGTCACCAGTGAAATGTTTCTCGTACCCCAAGGATCTGTATCTGGTGCAATGAGCTTGTCATAGCAAACACTTTAGGCTCCGTCATTGGGTAGGAGTAGTATGGCCAGCTAAAGGTTACCCACCCACACGAAGCAATCTGCCTAGTTTGCTGGAGGTTGTTCGCTCTGCCAGAGAATTCCTGGGCAGAGGTTATGCGGAGGCAGCCGTTGCGGAGGCTGGTTCCGCAGAAGTTGGGGCGGCCTCTTCGGGTTTAATCGCACTAGCCGCCTGTTTACCGGCTATAATCGCATCCGCTAAAAGCCGCACAATCAAATCGATCGAGCGGATGCTGTCGTCGTTGCCCGGAATCGGTAGATCTACTTCGTCCGGATCACCGTCTGTGTCGATCAGAGCTACTGTGGGGATGGCCATTTTGCGGGCCTCTCGAACGGCGTTTTTTTCCTTTTTGGGATCGACCACCAGAATGCAATCAGGCAACCGGTTCATCGTGCGGATGCCGTTAAGATTCCGGTACATCTTGCGATATTCCCGGTTCAGCGCTGCCTGCATCTTTTTGGAGTAGGTCTGAAATTCTGGGCCGGAGCGGAGTTTTTCTAGCTCTTCCAGGTGGGTCAGACGGCTTCGGATGGTACGGAAGTTAGTGAGCGTGCCGCCTAGCCACCGGTCGCTTACATAAGGCATGCCACACCGCTGGGCCTCCCGTTCGATCGTCTCGCGGGCTTGCCGTTTGGTCCCCACAAACAAAATAATGCCGCCGCCAGCAGCCACTTGCTGCAGATATTTCCTGGCCCGCAGCAAACCTCGCAGCGTCTCCCGCACATCAATGATATGGATCATATTTTGGCGGCCATAAATATATGGCCGCATTTTGGGATTCCATCGGCTCACCCGATGGCCAAAATGAACTCCTGCCTCAATTAAATCCTTGACCAAAACTGTAGGCACCTACGGATTCCTCCTCTGGGATTTAAGTAAATAGCTAGTATTATGATCAAATTGGTGTCTATTTTCCTCGGCCCTGGTAACCCCTACCTTTCGGCCACTAGGCCTTGGCAGCCTTCCTCCAACCTGCCCCACCTCCTTCCTCGTCTTTATAAAAGGCTGAAAACCTCAAGGAAACATTCTACAAAGCCCCTTGCTGCTTTTTATCTTTCCCCCTCTATAGGCTCTCCGCAAAGAGAGCTTTCTCCAGCTTGGGAGCAAAACTCCAGCTGGAGGCCCCAAAATCTTCAAAATCAATAACTAACTAAATGCAGTCTCAAGATTTTGGAGAAAAAATATGGCAATCTCTAGGCTTCCCAGATTACCTAGTTTATTTTTCTTCCCTAAATTATCTATTCTTCAAATTGCAGGTACCGATGCTTGTTACTCCGCGCAGCTGAGCTGACACAAAGTTATCTTGGAACCTCTGCGTAATCCTGGACATATATAATGAACTTTATGATTTTTGAATCGGTCCGCTTTAGCCGGGCCATCCAAACACCTACTATATGTAGAGGGCTAGCAGTGCTAGGAACTCTATATATTGGTGGGTTATAAATGGAGGACACCAATAGGATAACACCATCTCCTTATGAATTATGCAGAGGTTTCCTTCTTTTTAGTTTTGCCGAATCCATCAGCCAACATGAATATCCCTCGAAAAGTGCTCCCTTCATTCCATGGGAGGAGGCTCCTGAGCACCTCGTACGGTGCAAGCCTACCAGCTAGGAGCCTTCTTCGAACTTGCAGCCAAACCCAACAGACTTCAGCCGAATGAAATATGGAAGCATTTTCCCCTTGCCGGGCCTTCCTGAGGTGCAGAGTCAGGAGGCTATAAGGACAGCCTGAGCACCGCCCCGGCATATCCTGGTTGGATGTTGGCGGGGGTTTCCAGGCTATGAGTAGGGGGATGGAATCGGCCCCTGCTGAAAACCACGAGCTTGTGGCTCCTAAGTGGCATGGGCAAAGGCCGAGCCGTCTCCACTGTGGCGTTCCCGGCAATAGGAAGCTTCGAGGTTCTTCATCCGACTGAAATGGTATAAAACACGAAAATACTTATTTTAATAGTATGGTTCGAGTTGGTCAATTGGACGGGGAAAAAGGGAGGCCAATTTTTGAGGTCTGTTTAGAAAGTAGATTGGGGCACGAAAGCCAGTCCCAGTTCCATCCAACTGTCTGTGGCTGGGACCTCCAGGAAATAAAAAGCCCGGATTTCTGAGGCAAAGCTTATGACTTTCTGCATTCTGCAGGAGAGTGTAGGTCCCTTATCCGGGATAAAATAGGCACTGGTGTGCAAAGCTCAGGGTTGAGGGTCGGCTTGTTTTGCCGAATAGGACTGGGTTTTGTCCAATGGAACCACAGAACTTCAACCGACTCCAATTTTTTTCCGGGTAAAAAGCAAGTTTCCGATTGTCAGAAAGCCCGCCAAACCGTAAGCTATTACCTTCCCGTCGGTGGATTGTGGAGTGATTTGCCACCCGCTGTATCCCCTCTTATAAGTTAATTAGAATAAACCAAAAAGGGGGGCATTCAAGCCTTTTTGTAAAGCTTCCAGTTGGGTTAACCCCTTGATTCTGCAAAGGAGAGCTGCAAGGTGTTTGTAGCCGCCACCAGTGCTTGTTTTGCTCACCTGCCGTTAGAAACGGCGTTGGCCCGGCTGGCCGATCTGGAATACTCTTGGGTGGAACTGATGATCCACGAATCGGAGGGGCATTTAAAGCCTTCGCAGGTGTATGCCAATCTGGAAGAGGCTATCCGGATTTGTCGTAGTACCCATCGGCTGACGCCTATCGCCTACAGCGTAGATATCGAGGCACCGGAACCGCTCTACTATGAGCAATTTGCCGCCTGTTGCCGATTAGCGAAGGCTACCAAAGTGGTAACAATTACCATTCGGGCTTCGGAATTAGGCACACCGTTTAATGCGGAGATTGAACGACTCCGGAAGATGGCACTCATAGCGGCTTCGGAGGGAGTGGTTTTGGGGCTACATACGGAGGTGGGCCGGATGACTCAAGATCCGGCCACCGCTATGGTACTGTGTGACCAGGTCAAAGGACTTTGCTTGACTTTGGATCCGAGCCATTATATTTATGGCGCCTCTAGGGGGGTGAACCTGGAGCCGCTGATCAAATACACTTGCCATGTGCGCCTACGAGACACCCGCAAAGATAAGCTGCAGGTCCGGGTGGGACAAGGCGAAGTCGAATATGGAAAATTGATCACATTACTCCAGAAATACAACTACAATCGGGCCCTGTGTGTGGATATTCGTCCTATGCCAGATGTGGATCAAAATGCCGAACTACGTAAAATGCGCCTCCTCCTGGAAAGCCTGCTGTAAGACTCGACTTTTGCCATTTTAGGCCTTCTCCCGGAAGGGGAAACTCGAAGTCCTTGTAAGTATCGGACTTAGGAAATTGTGAGCGACGAAACGAGAGGTTGTCGTAACTGCTGGAAACAAAAGCAATTAGGAAAATTGGCAAAAGTCGAATTATGAAACCGCTGCCTAATTCAAGGTGGATATTTTCATACCATGTAGGCTTACCCTCCACCTAACCCAAGGGGCTCTGTTGAAAGGTTGTTCGCAGTCTGGGGGGTTGTCCATGTTAGTTGGTTTTGCTTTAGTTTTGGTGGGTTTAGGCCTTCGACCGGAAACGGATTCAACAGAGCCACCTAATGTAGAAGATTGCTAGCATTGCTAGCACCAATAGAGAGTAGGTGTTCGAGTAGAACCCGGCGGGTATTAAATCAAAAGTCCAGGAAGTTCACTATATGTTCAGAATTTTCCAAAAGGTTTCGTCAATGGACTTAGGAAATTGAGTGAACTAGAGAAGTGTTCGTCGTACGTCTTGGAATACATAAGGAACCTCTGCATAATTCAAAGGGGATGTTTTTACACCATGTTGGCTTCTCCTCACTCCAACACAACATATAGGGGTGGCGGCATTGCTAGCACCCAATAGATAGTAGCTGTCCAGGTAGGACAACTGAACGGATAGAGAATGAAAAGTTCACAAAGTTCACAATATGTTCAGTATTCTGGAGAGATTCCACAAGTTGGGAACAATGGCAAAAGACCAGAAGGAGACTGCACCCTGGAAAATGACATAAAATCGAGCTTAGACCGGCTTTGTTGAACCTATTTCCGGTCGAAGCCCTGAACCGACCGGCCAAAAATCCACACCCACTAGCAGGGATAAAACCTCCCCCGGGCTCGAATACCTTTGTCCTAGAGCCGATTCGTCCAAAAGCAACAGCCGGTAGGTGGTAGGCCGTTCACTCAGTCTATTGGGGACCGGCGGGGTGAGGGCAGAGGGCAGAACCAGGGGCAGAATGGAAAGAACCAGCTGCGGAATTGCCAGAAGCCGCTGCGGCCAAATAGGGGTTGAACGCCGGATCGTTGTACATCTTAAATTGCCGATAGACCTTCAACCGTTTTCGGCCTGCCAGGATATCTTCCCATAGTTCGGCCAAAGCTTGAGCTAAATCCTGCCGCTGTTCATAAAGGATCGTTAGTCGCCTTTCGACCCGCTCTAGGTGTTCGGGCCCCACATCGGTTCGGCTCCGTTGCTCCTCCATGTGGTAGATGCGCAGTGCCAGGATCGAAAGCCGATCGATGATACTGCCTGGCGTTTCTGAATTTTGTCGGGCATCCGGAGTCGGCTGCACCCCTCGGGCAGCCAATTCCCTAATTAGCCAATCGTCTAGCTTCTCAATCAGGTCGTTTCGCTGCTGATTGAGTTGGTCGATCCGACGTTTGACGGCGGCGATTTCTGCGTCGCTGACATCCCGGCGGCGGGCAATGTCTTCTTCATGCCAGAGTCGATAGTTCTGCTCATGCTGTTGGCAGACCAACCGGAGAAACCCGTCATAGGGGTTACTGATCCCCTGTTGGTGCCATTGGACCACCATATCTCTGTGAAGCTGGAGAATTTGGGAAACATCTAGCATCGCCGACCCCTTGTGAGAATAGATAATTTAGAAAACTTGAATAAGCTAGAAAACTCTATGGCCCTCTTCCTGGTCTTATCTTGAGGTTCGGGGGCGCAGCCCTACGATGCCCACCTAGATTACCCCAGTTCCGCCCTCTGAAGCAATGCCACTATTTCGTCCCGGATCCGGCGACGGATGAGTTCCAAGGAGGGGATCCACACATGGGCTTTAGGCCGGGTCTTCGGATCGGGAAAATCCTCGGGACCGAGTCGGATATTCTCATCGGCTCCGTCCACATGCCGGCCCACAATGGGCAAAATGCCTGCCAAGGTTCGGCGGTCAAACCGCTGATAATAGTTGATCCATCGGGCCACATTGGCGGGCCGACGAAATCCCATAAATCCCATGCCACGCAGTGGTTTGCGAACTGGATCGACCGTAATAACCAGATCTACCCGGATGCCCCGACGCTGAAGGGCTTTGGCGGTCTGATAGACAGCATCTCCTCCGTTGCTGAAGCCCAAAAGGACCAAACAAAACCGGCTTGGCTGGCCCAGCTCCTTAGGGCCGTCTATCCTGGAAGAAGGGGCAGCGGGAGATTCGGTGTGCTTGCCTCGCTCTAGGGGGGAGGGGGGAGGGTTCAACCCAGAGGGTGTTTCAGAACCGAGGGTCTCCCTTGAGCTTATAGTAGGATAAGAGGAGCTTGAGGAGCCAGTAGGTTCCACTGGGGGCTGAGGACTACCTACCCCTGCCAATCGGAGGATGTCCCGAAGTGCCCGACGCCAGTGGTTTTGGGCGTAATAGTACCAATAGACAACCCATTGGGGGATAGTAGGGGTGCTCTCTTGGGCCTTAGGCAATTCTTCGGGTGGGGGAATTTGGTCCCAGGCAATGGCTCCGGCGGTTTGAATGGCCTCTCGGACCGCATCATACCAAAAGTTAAGGACCTGGGAGTAGCTGCAAATCCCGCGTTCGAGGATCAATTGGCCTTGGGCGTTTCGCCGCCGTCGGGGAGCAGTGGGCTGACCCTGCCGAGCCCACAACGGGAAACTAGCCCGCCCCTCAAATCCCACCACATGACACTGCCAACCTGCCATCGGAGTGTTCCATTTCTGAGGATGCTAGAGTTTGTACTCCAGCAAAAGGGAAGAAGCTCTTCGTTACAGGAGAACTATGCCCTTTGGGTCTCATGAGCTGCTTAGAGGGGCATTTCCCCCCCAGCCAGCAGGGCACAGGGAAGGCAGCCTCCTGGTCAAAACCCTGCTTCATTCGTCCAAAGTAGTTCTAGAAGTTTAACCAGGAGTGCCTAAGGATCGGAAGAGAGCCAGCGGTTACCTTTTCAAAAGACTCCAAAAACTCACCCTTCAGGAAGAAAAACCGAGTCTATCGCCTCTTATACTATAATGGGACCTAGCATTCGAAGAAATCGCCTCCTGGGGGTGCGGCTG
Organism: Thermoguttaceae bacterium; assembly: GCA_025062105.1. Taxonomy (GTDB): domain Bacteria; phylum Planctomycetota; class Planctomycetia; order Pirellulales; family Thermoguttaceae; genus JANXAQ01. The sequence continues at coordinate 398 of JANXAQ010000305.1, read as the reverse complement.
ATTTTTTGTGGTTAGTTTAGGGGAGTGGTTGAAGATAGATCGCTCCATGCCCCATGGAAGCCTTCCTCCCTGGCAGTTCCCCCACAGGCCAAATAGGCTCCGTACTGTAGGGGCTAGGAGTCAGTCGAAGGAGTTCAGGTGCTTATGTCTCGAAAGGAAAAAGGGGAGCAAAAGGGTGTTTTATAATAGGTAGGTGCTGTGCAAAGCTGATTTGCAGTGGGCCGAAGCCTGTTTTGCCTATATTCCCTATGTTGCCCAGTTAACCCACAAAATTTCAGCCGCACCGCCTCCTGGCCTGCTGGGCCCAGCTTCTCCGGTGGGTAGAAAAAATGGGAAAATTTTTGAGAAAACCTTTGTGGCTTCGTCCTAATAATTAGAGGGGAAAGTCAGGCTCCCCG
>JANXAQ010000145.1 GCA_025062105.1 Thermoguttaceae bacterium | reverse complement strand
GCCAAAGATGTTAAACCACCAGAGCGAGGTGCCGTGGATCAGGGCGATGGCAAACTCCCGGCGCAGGCCGGCAATGCTGGCCTCCAGAGTGGGAAAACCCGCTTCGTAAAGCGGCGGTGCTAACCCAACCCCCGGCAGCTTCCAGCCGCGACATGTATGCGTCCGATGGTCCAATTCCTGGATAAACCCCTTGCCGTGATGAAGCACCGAACCTATAGGTACCATAAATCCCCCTGCTCCCCCCACCGGGCGATCCTGATACGAGGCCGGCGCCATCAAAAAGTCCACCAAATCCGACCGACACACCCGGTCGAAATCCAGATGCCCAAAGGGGGCACCGCCTAGTTCATTCAGATAGCCGTAAAATATCCCTACTGGAACTCGATGCTGGAGAACCTCCTGGGCTGCTCCCGAAAAGTATAAAATTGTATCCCCAACCAACCAGTTGCTAAACCGCCAGTAGGCGATTGCTAAACTATCGCTCTCCGGGTCTCGCAGCAGCCCATGAGTGGCCCGCTCTCGGATCGACAACACGGGAATATCCCCCGGGTCCGGCCGACCTTGGCCGATCATCCATGTTCGCCAGGCGGCCAGTCGGCTGGGGCTTTCCTGTCCTTCGGCATGATCAATCCATTCCAAAGTGCCGCCACAAAACAGCGTATAGGCTACGATTCGGTCTTTGTATCGGGATTCCGTATGCCGAAGGAAGGCCTCCAGATAGGCCCGGGTGTCCTGTCGCCATTTTTCGTCGGCGCCTACTCGGCCAAGGTCCCAGAAACTATCCGGGCGACGATTCACCCGAACCCACCATGACGGCGGATTCAGATCCACCCCGCAGATCAGTTGGGCCTGGGGATTGGCCTCCAAAACATGGGAAACATACTGATCCACTGGCGAAAAATCGTACCGGCCTGGTCCAATCCAACTGGCTGAATAGGGACTATACGGAACTCCAAGCGAACACAAAGTATTCAAGGGACTTATATGCACTACATGAACACCAATTTGGGCAAACCGACGGATCGTTTCCGGCTCTGTCTGGGTATAGGGGCACCGATAGGCAAACCAACGGACTGGCATGGGTTTGGGCTCGGCCGCCCATCCCGCTAATGCCCAACTGCCTACTACTGCCCATCCTAGCCACCTTGCCTGCCTCCGGCCCCAAAAGTGCCTGTTGAAATGTTTCTGTGTGCCCGTAGTACGATGTTCCATAGGAAAGCCTCCTGGTTACCTAGCCTCATTACCGAACTGTCCATGGCAGGTTCACCTGCAGTCTTTATTTTGTAGTTTCGTAACACTTCCGCCGAATGGACAAGCCCCTATTGCCCTCCACAGCGAAAGGAGGAGCCAGTTCAGCAAAAACAGCGGCAAGAATCTGGATTCCCGCTTACACGAAGAGAACAAAGGCTCCCTTTCAGCCTAAACAGAGATAGTTAGGAAGCTCTGAAAAATTCTGAATATAATAAATACAGGAACTTTTGTTCCTGTAGGAAGCCATCTGCCTTTGCCGAGAAAATATTAAAATATTATATGCCCTGTGCTCACATCGCTAGATCAGTATATATTGTGCCGAAGCTGGGGCAAACCAAAATGGTATAAAAATGTCTGCTTGCAGTTATGCATAACTTCCAGTTACTCAAACGGCGGAACTAGTACTGCCTTTTTATTTTAAGGAGCTAGGCTTGATTATTTGTTTATCAAATTTTAAACGCCAATATTTTCAAAGAGTTATGGAACCTCTGTTTTGGTTCGGCGTCTCTTTGGCACGATATATGGGGTTCCTAGTACTGCTAGCACCCAACATATAGTTGGTCTTCTGCGATACCGGCCGGTTACTGGCCGAAACAAAAGTTCCTGTGGTTCACTATTTGTTCAGGATTTTGCAGAGGTTCCTTAGCTCGACTTTTGCCATTTTTAGCTTCCTGCCGGACGGGAAAAGTTCTAACTTTTTGTAACTATTGGACTTAGGAAATTGGGTGAACAAAGGGAAGTTTCGTCGTGACTGCTGATGGCAAAACCAGTTAGGAAAAATGGCAAAAGTCGAGCTTAGAAAATCCAACGGAATTGGATCCTGGAAATTGGCAAACTTCCAGGTTAAGGGCTACAGTACTTTCAGCAGCACGATGGTGATGTCATCGCGTTGGGGCTGAGGGGCGATGAATCGGCTGACCTGTTGATAAAGCTGGTCGATGATCTTTTGGGCTGGCCAGTGGCGATGCTGATGGATCAATTCCAGGGGGCGTTCGATGCCGAATCGGCCCCCACGAGGGGATTCCGCTTCGCTTAGGCCATCCGTAAAAAAGGCCACAATATTGCCAGGTGCAAGCAGGATATCTTCGGTACAGGGCACGGTTAAGTCCGGGTCGATTCCCAACGGTGGACTGGTGCTTTCCAGCACGCTTCGCCGGCCAGCTGGATCGAGCAGAAATGCCCGTTGGCCGGCGCTGGCATAACGGAGCTGGCGGGTCTGGGGATCCAGTCGGGCCAACGTTAATGTGACAAAATGGAACTCTTGGCGTTCGGAGGTTAGGGTACGATTGGTCCGGGTCAGTATTTCACTCACATTGGAAGTGATTTGGGCCAGGGCCCGGAGTGAGGCCCGGACTTCGGCCATGACCAAAGCGGAACCCATCCCGTGGCCGGAGACATCCCCCAGCACAATTCCCCAACAGCCATCCAGCATAGGAATGTAATCGAAGTAGTCACCGGCCGTAGCGCTAGCTGGGTACAAAGCTCCGGCCAAATCGAAACCAGCCAGTTTCGGGGCACTGCTTGGGAAAAGCTTTTGTTGGATTTCACGGGCGGTGCGAAACTCTTCGGTTTGAGTTTGGAGCTGTTGTTCGGCCTGTCGGCGGCGGGAGCGTTCCATGGCATACCGGAGGGAACGGATCAAAAGTTCATCATCTACCTGCCCCTTCACCAGGTAATCTTCTGCTCCCGCCTGCACACAGCGGAGAGCCAATGCTTGATCGTCCAGCCCGGTTAGGATCACAATCGGCGCCTCCGGCGCCTGAGCGTAGATGCGCAGAAAGGTTTCTACGCCCTGGCTATCCGGTAGCGAAAGGTCCAAAAGGATGGCATCGATCTTGCTGGTCTCTAAGCATCGAAGAGCGTCTTCCAACAGCTCCACATGCACCAGTTCAAACGGGCCATCCCACCGGTCGCCCAAAAGATTTCGCAAAATCCAGACGTCGTCCGGATCGTCTTCCACTAACAGGATTCTGGAACGTTGGATCGGACTCATCGCAGCTACTGGCTCTGAAGCCTTACCCGCTCAAACCAATATCGACATAGATCTCCTATGATTTCCAGCCAGCCCCGATAACTGACCGGTTTACAGATAAACGAAGCTGCCCCCAGCTGATAACAGGTCTGCACATCTTTTTCCTCACAGGAAGTCGTCAGCACCACCACAGGCAAGCTCCGCCATCGTACATCGGATTTGATCCGTCGCAGAGCTTCTCGACCATCCAGTTTTGGCATATTCAAGTCTAAAAGCAGCAAATCTGGTCTCAATATGGGTTGGCTGTCTGGGCCGTGCCGGGACAAATATTCCAATAGCTCCTCCCCATCATGCACGAACTGCAGTTGGTAGGAGAAGCCATTTTCTCGAAGGGCCTCCTGGATGAGCAGGCAGTCGTCAGGATCGTCGTCGGCCACCAGGAGGACAAACCTTCGGCTATCGGCCGGGCAATCCGTCCCAGGATGGTGGCTCACCCCCCTAGGCCTTTCAGAACCAAACCCTATTTGGCTGACTCATCTCCTGTAACAGTTCCGCCGAATGCAGAAGCTGCTTGAGCTCCTCGGGAGCAAAACTAGGAAACCAGCTCAGCAAACCACTGCAGGGATAATATCTCCGAATAAGGCACCAAGGCATTCCGCGGAACCACAAAGCCTGTTTTTTCTTTGGCCATCGGGATTCCCGCTTGGGCAAGAATGAGAATCAAAGGTGCCTCCGGGGCCCACCATATAGGAACCTCAACATCAATCAAAGGGGATATTTTTATACCATAATGACTTTCTCTCCCTCTAACCCAATATCTAGGAGGGCTAGCATTGCTAGCACCCAATAGATAGTAGGTATTCGGGTAAGAAAACCCAGCGTCTACAGAATCAAAAGGTTCTGAAGTTCGCTATATGTCCAGGATTTTGCAGAAGTTCCCCGAAGTAAAATGTGTAGGTCCCGTATATACCGGGAGTTCCCGAAGGAGGAATTTGCCCAATATGAGAGCTTCTGCATCATTCGGGGAAGATATTTTTATACCATTTTAGTTTCCTTTGCGTCTGACCTAATATATTGGAGGATTGCTAGGATGCTCCATCCAGTAGGTGTTTGGTCTGGGGCAGCCGAATACGTATCGAATCAAAGAGGTAGGTTGTTCACTATGTGTTCAGGATTTTCCACAGGTACCTGGTTATTCAAAGCCTAGCAACGCGGTTCGGAAGCCATTGCTAGGGGATTTCTTTTTCTTTGTCTTTTTTGCTTCGCTGAAAGACTGGTAGCAGGCAGATGAAGGTGGAACCTTTTCCCGGGGTGCTTTGGGCGGTGATGGTACCGCCATGTCGCTGGACGATTTTTCGGCAGATGGCCAGTCCCACCCCGGTGCCTTCATATACATCTCGGGGGTGCAATCGCTGGAACATTTGAAATATGCGGTCTGCATATTTTTCTTCAAACCCGATGCCATTGTCTTCTACGACAATCCGGCAGAATTCTTCAGTCTCCGGTTGGCCGGTAGCTCGTTGGGTTCGGTCCCGCAAATAGCGTCCCCAGACCCGAACCAGAGGGGGCACATCCGGCCGATGAAACTTCAATGCATTGCCGATCAAGTTCTGGAATAACTGGCGCATTTGCAACGGGTCTGCCTGAATAGTGGGCAAATGTCCAATTTCCACTCTGCCCTGCACCTTCTCGATCTGGGCTTCTAAATCCCGGACCACTTCCCGGACCACTTCTTCCAAGTTGACGGGTACAAATTCCTGGGCCTGGGTAGTTACCCGAGACAGCGTCAGTAGGCCGTCGATAAGCCGTTGCATCCGTTGGGCTGCGTCTTGCATCCTAGCCAAACATTCTTTTCCCACCTCATCCAGCTGCTCCCCACACTTCATCTGAAGTCGCTCTCCAAAGGTCCGGATCTTCCGAAGCGGTTCTTGCAAATCGTGCGAGGCAATATAGGCGAACTGTTCCAGTTCCTTATTGGATCGCTCCAATTCGGCCGCATATCGGGCTTGTTCCTCTTCGGCTCGTTTCCGTTGGCTGATGTCCCGGAGGAAGAACGTCAGGACCGGCTCGCCGTGTTCCTGGCTAAGTGTCATGGTCATTTCCGCAGGAAACAATTCTCCACTGGCACGCCGGGCCGTGATCTCCATGCGCCGACCCAACTGGGACCCCTCTCCGCTTCGTAAATACCGTTCGATGCGGTCCTGTTGGCTGGCGCTATCCGACGGAGGAAATAAAAGTTCCGAAGGAGTCCGACCGAGCACCTGGTGCCGAGAATATCCAAATACTTGTTCAGCAGCCCGGTTGAACTCGGTAATTTGCCCCGCTGCATTAATCGTAATGATCGGGTCCAACGAGGTCTCCAAGATAGCGTGTTTTCTGGCTTCCACCTCAGCCAGCGCCTCTTGCAGACGGTCTACTTCAGCGATCGGACGGTGCAGAATCGCTAAACAACTCATTCGTTCCGGCCCGGCCGTCTTCACCAGCCGGAGAACAGTCTCATACTCTCTCAACTGGCCAGTGCCCAGATGACGAAGCTGGCAGCGGCCTTTCCATCGACCGGATTGATTGACCGCTGGTACCCCAACGTCTCGCAATTCTGCCCACGAGGCCTCGCTGTACAGCTGAGCGAGGCGAACGGCACTGGCCCCCTGCTTCTCCTCCAGCCCAAACAGTCGCCGAGCTGCCCGATTGAAATAAAATGGCCGACCGTGCTGATCGGCCAAACACACTGCCATCTCTTCCTCTTCGACCAAGGCGGCCAGAGCCGAGCTGGTACGTTCCTCAGCGCCCCATTCCCCCCCAGCCGCCCGGCCCCGTTCTAAACCCCCCGATTCCACTCCGGGCGTCCGAACCGACTCTAAGGATTCGTCGCCGGCTCCCTTCTGCTCATCAGCGGGGATGCCACCTGTGGCTTGAAGGTGTTTGAAGCTTTCCGATAGCAGACTTTGGCGGACTTGGCTCATTAGATCGGCCAATTGACTCAGCAAAAGCGCTAACCTCTTTTTTCGATCGCTTTCTTTAAGGATCACGCTTTGGCAGGCCGATTCTACCGACCCAAGGGCCGACAACAGCTCGAAGACCGAAGCGCCGGCCGACAGGGCTGCCTGGACCCACTGACTAACCCAACTATTTAGGGGATGAGGATCCCGCATGCCCAATCGCTCCAGCGCCTTCAGAAAGGCCGAAAACTCTTCCAACGAAATCCGAACGCCTTGAGGGCCAGCACTCGCTAGCCGCCGCTGATACGCCGCCTGAACTTCTTCCCCCCACCTTTGGAAAACCTGAAGCAACTCTTCCATTCTTCACCCCCAAGCGACGCTACTAAAAACCTTTCCCAAAATCAAACCCTCAGAAAGCGGCAGGGCTATTTTACCGCCCATAAAGGAAAGGCAAGCTTATTTTACGAGAGGCTTTCCATTGAAGAGTCCATGCCAAACCCACAAACACTAGATAACATTTTCACCTAGTTAGTACAGAAACCCTCCGCTGCCCAGCCCCAAAAGGTCAAAACATTGCCGAAGGCAACAGCCCCTACCGAAACCTTGGACTCTAAAGCCAGAAGGCTAAACCCAGTGTACAGACACTTTTTTAGACTCGCAGAAAGAGCCGTCTGCCTTCTTGCTGCTCTGCTGCCGCCATCGGTGGTTGTCCCCTCGGTCTGCGTCTGTTGATAGGCTGGCAAAAGAAAAGGCAACTCCATTGGGCTAACCTGTTGCAAACTGGTTGGTTACGGTTTTTGGGCCCCTCCGGAGGGCCAATCCAGAGTGTCTATCTGCCCCAGCTCGCCTCCATAGAAGCACTACAACGGCCTGACTAATTTCATTATACCTGATCCTAGTGGGGTAAGCCTATAGAGGCAGTTGGTATGGGTGCGGCTAAAATTCTAGGGGGATCCATTGAGCAAACTAGAGAAATCTCTACAAGATACTGAGCATATGATGAATATTATGCGCTTTTGCTTCGCTAGGCTTTAATGCCCCCTACCCAAACATCGACTCCATGTAGGGTGCTAGCAGTGCTAGGAACCCAATATATGGGGTCAGACGCCAAAGAAACTGAAATAGTATAAAAATATCTCCCTCAATCGATGCAGAGGTTCCTATGATGAAAGGAGTCTCCTCCCCTTGATTTCCTAGAATCTCCAAAATCCCTAGGAAGGAGTATCGAAGCAAGGAACTGCTCAGCTAAAACCCACAGGAAACCACCAAAATCGCACTTTCTAAGTCCAACAGTTCCAGGCACTCGGAACTTTCCCATTTCGGCAGGAGGCCAGAATGGCGAAAGTCGAGCTAAGGAACTACCCAGATATGGCTAGGAACCTTTGCATAATACAAAGGGAATATTTTTATATCATTTTGGTTTGTCCTCCCCCTAACACAGCATATAAGGTCTCTACCATTGCTAGCACCCAATAGATCGTAGGTATCCCGGTAGCCCAACCAAAGGGCCAGAGAATCAAAAGTTCCCAAAGGTCACTTATGTTCAATATTTTGCCGAGCTTCCGCTACTCGTTCCCGGCAATAAACCGACTGGGCTGATCTGGCCGATGCCAGGCTGCCCGTCAGCCGGTCAGCACCATGTTGTTCCGATGGATCACTTCGTCATAAGGGCATTGGCCCAGGACCTGGGCAATCTGGCTGGTGCGCAGCCCTTTGATCTTTTGCAGTTCCTGAGAGTTGTAATTAGTTAGACCTCTGGCCAATTCTCGACCTTCTGGATCGCAAACGGCCACCACATCCCCACGCTCGAAGTCGCCCATAACATCCAGAATCCCGATAGCTAGCAGACTGCGACCTTGATTTCGGATAGCTTCACAAGCGCCTGGATCCAAGATGAGTGCGCCGCGAGGCTGAGCCGAAAAACCAATCCATCGTTTCCGCGCCGTGATCAACGGTCCCTGAGCGAGGAACAAGGTGCCCACCGGTTCGGCAGCTAGGATTTTGCGTAATGCGCCGGGTTGTCGGCCGCTGGCAATGATGACATTCCCGCCGGCAGCCGTCATCATTCGGGCAGCCCGCAGCTTGCTGGCCATGCCCCCTTTAGTCAGGCCGGTGGCTTTGTCCCGCACCAAATCAAACAGAGTTTCGTCAAAGCGGTCAACCAACGGGATAAGTTTTGCGCCCGGCTGACGAGGATCGCCGTCATACAGACCATCGACATCCGAAAGCAGCACCAAAAGCGGTGCCTGGATCAGATTGGCCACCAAGGCCGCCAACCGATCATTGTCTCCAAAAGTAGTCTGCAATTCTTCGACACTGACGGTGTCATTTTCGTTGATGATCGGAACAGCTCCGTAATCGAACAGGGTCAAGATGGTATTACGGGCGTTCAAATAGCGCACCCGGTGGTCGATGTCTTCGGCTGTTAGCAAGATTTGGGCGGCATGGTGTCCAAACTGCCGAAGAGTGCGTTCGTAGACTTCAATCAAATGGCTCTGTCCGATAGCGGCCACTGCTTGGAGTTGGGCCAGGGTTTCCGGTCGGCTTGTAAGGCCCAATCGGCCCATACCAGCTCCCACCGCCCCAGAACTGACCAAAGCCACCTTCCGGCCGGTAGTTAGCACTTCATGGATTTCTTCGGCCAACTGAGCGATTCGCTCTTCGTTCAGCCGACCCCCCGGATGGGTTACCACCCGGGTGCCCACTTTGACCACCATCGTGGTAGCCAAGGCCGCTATCTCTTGGCGAAGCAAATCCTGCATATCTTCCTACCCACTCTTGTGTGATTAGCCCCGCTCAATCCCACGAAAAGACTCCTCTAAGCTCGCCCTTTGCCATTTTTCCTAACTGCTTGGGTTTCCAGGAGTGAGGACGAAGGACGCCTTTATTCATACAATTTCCTAACTCCAATACTTATAAGGAGTTAAAGCATCCTTCTTCCGGGCGGAAGCCAAAAATGGCAAAAGTCGAGCTTAGGAACCTCTGCATCATTCAAAGGGGATATTTTGATACCATTTGCGATGTCCTTCCTCTAACCCAACATATAGAGCTGCGGCATTCCTAGCACCCAATAGATAGTAGGTGTTCGGATAGAAGAACCAAACGGCTATAGAATCAAAAGTCCATAAAGTTCCCTACATCTTCAGGATTTTGCAGAGGTTCCATAATAACTTCACCCTAATGGAGAAGGCGATTGTCTCATCCCCAAAAGCACGGCTCCATGTTATCAAAATCAGTTCCTCAAAAACAACACTGGCAAAACATCTGGATTTGCCCCTCCGCGGGAAAAATACTGAATTCCCGCTTGCACGGGAATGACCTCTTAACCTCGACTTTTACCATTTTTCCTAACTGCTTTTGCTTCCAAGAGTTACGCCGAAACATCCTTTTGATCACCGAATTTCCTAAGGCCAATAGTTACAAGAAGTTAGAACTTTTCCCCTCCGGGAGGAAGCTAAAATTGGCAAAAGTCGAGTTCACTACGGTGCTGGAAAAAGGCTTTTTTCCTTCGGCTAAAAGGTTAGGCAAAAAGTAGGACATTTTTCGGCCGGTGGGGTTCGAAAAATGGCACAATAGCAAAAGTCCAGTTTAATACGGTTCTTCATTCAGCAGACGGTCTTCGGTTTCCAATTTCCAGGAGTCAGTGCGGAATGGGGCGGCGGGTAGGCCTTCTTGGTTGGCCAAGTTCACTACGGCCGCATCTCGCCAGGCAAACCGAACGGCTACCGGCCGAGGCACCTTCGGGCTGGACACTACGACCGTATTGCCCTCGATGACCGCCGTGGCCGGGTGGAAGATTTGGTCCTGGCCGGCAATGGTAAACTCTCGTAGCGGCTGGCCGTCTCGGCTTACCAGGCCGCTGCCTACACCGGTAAACCGAATCCGGATCTTATCGCCTTCCACCGCCATCGACTCGTAGATGGGGCCGGTATAGACGATCGGTCGGCCATAGAGAGCTCCCAACGCCCATAGGGCCAACCGACGCCCAACTTCCTGCTTATTGCGAGGATGAATATCGGTAATTTCGTCCAGATCCATCAGGCAGGCCATCCCAACATTGGGTACCTTTTTCAGTGTGAGCAGTTGGGCTTCTCGTAACTCAGAGCACCAGGTCGGAGGAACATCGGTGAAGTTCACGTCCCGCTTGTAATCGAACGGAGCCAGCAGCACAAAACCAAACGGAAAATCGCCCTGGCCCCATGCCTGTCGCCAATCCCGAATCAAAAGCGGAAACAACGTCCGATATTGCCAGGCACGGGTTACATTCGATTCCCCTTGGTACCAGATGGCTCCTCGGATGGTATATCGGGTAAGGGGAGCGATCATGGCGTTGTAGAGGTTGGCAGGTCGATGGCTTGAATTGGCCGATCGGTCCGGAAGCGGCGGCGGAGGTATCTTCTTGGCGCCCGGCTGGGCCTGAGACTCCTGCCAGGTTTTCAGCTTGTACTGGTAGCGCCGGAGATATTGGGGGTCGAGTTTTGGCCAATCGGCGATCATCTTGTCCCATTGCTCCAAAAGCGGTTTGAGGGAGGGTTCGGACTCTAGAGCCTGTCGGCTTGTCCAGGATTCGGCCGGAGTGGCGCCCCAGGAACTATTGATCAGGCCAACCGGCACCCCCAACTCCTGGTGCAGATGGCGGCCGAAAAAGTAGGCAACAGCTGAAAATCCGCTCACCATCTGCGGACTGCACTCTACCCAGGCGCCTTCACAATCCTCCAAAGGTTTCTCGGAAACCTTCCGGGCCACCGTAAAAAGGCGGATCTTCGGATAATTCGCCGAGGCAATCTCCTGCTGCGAATTCAGCGAGGCGGCCACCGACCAAGCCATATTCGATTGACCCGAACAGACCCAGACTTCACCTACCAGGATGTTTCGCAGGGTGATGTAGCTGGTTTTCCCGGCAATGGTCAATTCATAGGGCCCGCCGGCTTCTGAAGTACAAATTTTTACTTCCCATCGGCCTTCGGGATCTGCTTTTGTCGAAGCCTTTCGATCCGCGAATTGCACGGTAAGCTGTTCGTCCGGATCGGCCCAGCCCCAAAGGCGTACTTCAGTCTTCTGCTGCAACACCATATGATCGCTTACAAGCCGAGGAAGTTTTATCTCTGCCCATCCAGGCTGCCCCACCAAAGCCACCACGGCCAAGCTTATTGCCCAGGCCAACTTCCGCCAACCACGGGGCAGTGTTACGTACATGGGTGAACCCTCCTGAAATTAGGGCAAGGATATATAAATACAGTAATCTCTGCAAAATCCCCACCATATAGTGAACTTCATGAACCTTTGATTCCGGTAGGGATTGGGTGCCTCATTCAAAGCCGCCCTATATGGAGGTTGCTAGTAGCGCTAGCAACCCGATATATTGGGTTAGAGGGGAGGAGAGACAGAATAGTATAAAAATATATCCTTTGAATTATACAGTGGTTCCATACTTTTCTTCTTCCGCAAAAACTCCCTCATCCCGGACGCTGGTTTGGACACCGGTGGCAAAATTCTTTGTTTAGGGCTGGTGCCCACAAGCTCGAGTTTTGCCATTTTCGGCCTCGTACCAAAAAGAAAACTGCTCTAACTCCTTATAACTATTGGACTTAGGAAATTGAGCGAGCTAGAGCACGTCCCGTGAGAACTGCTGGAGGGGCAAAACCAGTCCGTAAAATGCCAAAAGTCGAGCATACCAGGACCAACCCTGGCTCTATTTGACCACGCTGCCGGGCGGGCAGGGTTCGGCCGGTTGCAGCAGCACAATGCGATCGCCGTCGCTGGCCGCCAAAAGCATCCCCTGCGACTCCTCGCCCCGAAGCACTACTTCCTGCAAATTGTTGACGACAATAATTTGTCGGCCAACCAATTGTTCCGGCTGATAGTGGGGACGGATACCGGCCACGATCTGTTTGCGGCAGTCGCCGACGTCGATTTCCAAAAGCATTAGTTTATCGGCGTTTGGATGTGGCCTGGCCCAGACGACCGTAGCCACCCGAAGGTCCAACTTCGCAAAATCCTCATACGTGATCTGGGGCTTACTCATGGGAAAAACCCTTGAAAGGAAAGGGGAAACTGTTCTTTGTTTCAGACCCCTTGGTCCCGACGCTTGGATATTTTAATATAAAATGGTTTGGCGAGTAATGCCCCGGGGTAATCGATGAGGGCAGAGGATTCATCAGGAAAGCTGGAAGTTTTCCGGCAGAGCCATCCTACCAAGGAGAAAATTACTGTGGAAAATGCGGGGTCCAACGGTCCGCTAGGGCCACAGGCCTTGACCATAGCCGAGTTTCAGGAAATTATCCGGCGGATGTATCTGCCAAAAGATGTGGCTCGTGGCGTGGAAGGGACTTTTTTGTGGTTGATGGCGGAGCTGGGCGAATTGGCCGCCGCCCTACGCAAAGGTAGCCTGGAAGAAAAAGCCGAAGAATTTGCCGATGTGCTGGCTTGGCTTACCACGATTGCTAACGTCGTAGGCGTCGATTTAGCCGAGGCGGTTTGGAAAGAATACGCCCAGGGCTGTCCCGGCTGCGGCCAAATGGTCTGCATTTGCCCGGATGCCGGAAAACCATAATGGCTTCTCCTACGTATAGAATCTATCTATAACGTTCACTCGCCCAGCAATGGCTACAAGGGCAACTACTCCGCCCGAACTGAGGTAGGGGATATTTATCGAAAATGGCTTCTGCGGCATTCAACCCGGGAACCCTGTATTTTCACACTACAGGGCAAAACTCTGTCTCCCATACCAAGAACCAACGGCGGCCCTGCCGAAGGCCTTTGGTAGGCTATCGGCCCCTGTTTGAGTTTTCGGCGCTCTGGAGGACTGGGGCCAGCAGGGCAGGGCAGGGCAGGGGGGTGGCAGCTGAATGTGATAGCAGCCAGGGGCAAAGGTTCGTCTATGAAGCCAACTGTACCGTTCGACCAACAGGAAGTATTCCAGCAGGCAGCCAGCTGCAAAGGTTTGTTTGTCGGTCCGGCAGCCCAGGGCAGGGTAGGGGGGCACTGGGCGCATTCAACTGGACCTCTCGGTCGGCCAGAGCCTGGTCCGGCAGGCCAGGGCAGGGCAGGGGGGCACTACCCATAGAGTCTGAGCAGGGGCGATGGACTCAAAGTCTGGCCCCAAACTCTGGCCGGTTTCCTCCTAGGAGATTCTTAGTGTTGTTCGGCCTGGCAGGGCTTTGGCTGGGGGGTATTGTGGCTGAGGGCTCAACACCAGCGGACCAACCGACGACCAGTTCCTCGGCTTTCTCGTCAGAGAGAGCCTCGAACGGACCGGAAATTTTAGGGGTACAGGTGGGCTGGGCGGGCCGATATAAAGTTGGTTTCTGGACGCCGGTGGAGGTGCTAGTTCGAGGTGGTCGGCAAGCTGGACAAGCGGTGGTTGTCCTCCAGACGACCGATAGCGAAGGAACGGTGGCCTGTTTTGGTAGCCGGGTTGGCCCGGAAAGACTGCTCCGTTGGACCGGCCCAGACGTGCTTCGCTTGTCCATGTATGCACTGTTTACGCAGACAGAAAGTGGTCTGACGGTGGCTTTGCATGAACCGGTCTTCGAGGGAGAGCAGTTTCGGGCAGGTCGTCGGCTGGTGGAAGAAAGGATTAGGATCTCAGCAGGTCTCGGGTCTGGGCGGACCGAGGCGGCGGACGAATCGGAAGAAATTAATTCATTAAAACAAATGTTTCCTGCCCTTTGGGCCACCCAGCTTTTGCTAGTATCCATTGGACCTGGCTCGGTGGGCTTAGAGGAAGCGGTTCGACCGGTCGAACTGATTGGCAGTCTCCATTGGCCGAAGGCGCGATCGCCGGTGGTGGTGGCGATTTCCCAGCCAGAGGCGGTTGGCCGATTGCCGAAAGATTGGTTCGGTTATGAAGGGGTAGATTTAATCACTATCTCTACTAGCCAACCCGAGCTGCTCCAGCCGCTTTTGAACGACCCCCAACGCACCGAAGCGCTGACGGAGTGGGTTCGGCTAGGAGGCAAATTGGTGCTTTTTATAGGTAGCCAGGCAAAGTGGCTAGCAGAGCAGGGGGGAGTGCTAGGCCGCTTGCTGCCTGGCCGAATCGTAGGCACCAGTACTCTTCGTACAGCGGCCGGCTACGAAATATATGCCGACAGTAGAGTGCCGGTACCTGGCATGGGCCGACCAAATACAGGGATTTGGGTGCCTCGCTGGGAGGAGCTGGAGGGTCAGGTGGAGGTTCGACAGGCCGATCTGCCATTGGCCATCCGTTGGCCTTTGGGATTGGGCGAGGTGGTGGTGGTCGGAGGGGACTTTGATCGGCCGCCGCTTGCGCAGTGGCCGGACCGGGGCCGGTTCCTCCGAAAACTCTTGGCGCTGCCGTTGCCAAAAGGAGAAGAAGGTCGGGAGGGTGGTGCACTGATGCATACCGGATACCGAGACCTAAGCGGCCAATGGCGATCGGCCCTAGACCAGTTTCCAGGATTGCCGATGGTTTCTTTCTGGCCGGTAGCCGGGCTGATCCTCCTTTATCTGCTGCTGATCGGTCCGGGAGATTATCTGTTGCTACGCAAAGTAGTCGGGCGGATGCATTGGACGTGGTTGACATTTTCGACTATGGTGGTCTTGACATCTGCTGGGGCCTATGGGCTTGGCTTGTATCTAAAGGGCCGACAGGTGCGCTACAACCAGGTGGACCTGGTGGATGTGGATGTGAAGTCGGGGAGGGTGCGTGGGACAACATGGATCAATTTGTTTAGCCCACAAACGGACACTTATACGCTGTCTCTCAGCCCGTATGGCCCAGACGGCAACCCGCTGGACCACCCACAAATGCTCCTTTCGCCGATCGGGCTGGCGGGCGAAGGCCTCGGCGGCATGCGAACCCGACCGGGTGGAACGTTGCTGTGGGAACGGCACTACGAATGGTCTGCCCGGGCCGATCAGCTTCTTGAATTGCCGGTGCATGTCTGGAGTAGTCGGGTGCTGTTGGCCCGATGGTGGGCCCAGTCTCGGACTTGGCCAAAAGCCGAACTGATCGACCGCGACCAATTGCCCGAAGGCACCCTAACCAATACACTGCCTATCTCACTGGAACAATGTATTCTAGCCTATGGCCGATGGGGATATGCCTTAGGTCGGCTGGATCCGGGACAGAGCGTTGCGATTGAACCGATGTCCCGTTTGCGGATCGAATTGCCTACACTGTTAAGCGGCGGGGGCGGCGCCCAGCTGGGAAAGGCCGGTTGGGCTGCCGCCGGCAGAAAACCTTATAACCCCCAATCCCTCCATCTGACAGAAATCTTGCAAACAATGATGTTTTTTGACACCATCGGCGGCGAAGCCTACACTGGGCTCTGCCATCGCTACCATAGTTTCCTGGATGGAAGCGGATGGCTTCGGCAGGGCAGGGCAGTGCTGGTGGCTCAAATCCGCCCCCAACCCCCCAGCCCCACTGGTGCGTCGAAAAACACCCCAAGCCCATCCCACCCAGGAGCCATCCTTTTACGAGACGGTCAACCTCTGGAACACCCGGCCGAAGACCAACACCTAGTCTTTGTCCGATTTGTGTATCCTGTGGTCCAAAGCCGCCCATAAGTTCGACTTTCGCCAATTTCCAGGATCCAGACCCATTGGGAGGGACTAACCCTTTGAAAATGCTTGCTTCGGGGTATCATTTCAGGCGAATGAAGCGGCCCCTAATCTCCTCCTCAGGAGCAAAAACTCTCCATCCAGTTCCTTTTACCCTAACTCTTGCCATGAGGAGAAGGAATTTTTGAATCCCAGCGTCCGGAGCAAGGACACTCGGACTCCCAGGCTCAAAAAAAACGAGCTTCTCCTCCGCTTGGCTAAGAGGTTACAACTTGGGCAATCTGCGGAACAAAGCTCCAGAATTTAACTACTGGAAATAAAAGCAGTTACAAACAAATGGCAAAACTCAACCGACGAATCCAACAATGCCAAGAGCAGGGGAGGGCAGGGGGGTTGAGAAGACTGCCGCCGGAATCAAACCAGCCTCCTAAATCTCCCTTATAGGAGTCAGCCGAGGCCATAATCGCTTAGGGATTTAAGTGAGGGTGGCTTCCTTCGGTCTCACAAAATGGTCGGTACTGTCCGGTGCGTGCCTCATCGCTTATGGATAGTTTGAGGATCCACTTAGAAACATTCGCCCCGATTAAAGGGATTATCGCATGGCCGAAGTGATGATCAAAACCCAGGATCTAACGAAAGTCTATGGCTCTCTGCGGGCCATCGACAACTTGAATCTGGAATTGCACGAGGGGGATTTGTTTGGCTTCATTGGGCCGAACGGCTCGGGCAAAACGACGACCCTGCGCATCTTGGCCACCTTGCTGAATCCTACCTGGGGCGAAGCTTATGTGGCCGGCTATTCCATCTATACCCATGCTAAAGAGATACGCCGCCTGATCGGCTATATGCCGGACATTTTCGGCGTCTATGACGACATGACGGTCATGGAATATTTAGAGTTTTTTGCGGCCGCTTATCGGATTCGAGGACCAGCGCGTCGGAAAAAATGCGACCAGGTGCTCGAACTAGTGGAACTAGGCTACAAGCGAGACGCTCTGGTAACCAGCCTTTCCCGGGGGATGACCCAACGACTGGGCCTGGCGCGGGTGCTGTTGCATGATCCGCAGGTATTGCTTTTGGACGAGCCGGCCAGCGGTCTGGACCCCAGAGCACGCATCGAAATCCGCCAACTGCTAAAACAACTCCGCCATATGGGCAAAACCATCATGGTCTCCAGCCATATCCTGCCGGAATTGGCTGACATCTGCAATAAAGTGGGCATCATCGAACGGGGAGTACTTTTGGTCTCGGCCGAGGTCTCCGAGGTCATCCGGCGGGTGCGGGAACATGTGGTCGTGCGGATCCGAGTCCGGGAAAATCCGGACGGAGCCGCCCGCCTCCTGGAACAAGATTCTTCCGTACAGAAAGTGGATCTTCGGGATGGCGCCATTCTAGCCACTCTGCAGACCGGGGTAGAAGACTATAGCCCCTTGGCCGCTCGGTTGGTCCAGTCCGGTTACCACCTGCTAGAATTCCGGGAAGACGAACTGAACCTGGAAAGCGCCTTCATGGCCCTGACGAGAGGAATAACCGCATGAAAAGAGGGGGGCGGAAAAAGAGAGGAGATTTTACGATCGGCTTCGGAAAGTAACTATTCACCGTGAAGAGTCTTATATATCGGGCGTTGACGGACCCGGCCATGTTCCAGGATTGTCAATTTCCCCTCCAGCGAAATCGCACTCTGCTTTAATAGACGGAGCAACAGTTCCCCTGGTTCTTCAGGAGTCCGTGGGATAAAGCGAAAATAGACTATCCCTATCGGAGCAGGTTTCTTCCAGCGGTAGATTAATTCTCCATAGCAGCGATCAAAGGATAACAGAATCCGTTGCTCCTGGACTGCCCGGCCAAGGACTTCTGCGTCCTTCAGTCCGGGGGAATCCTGAATGATTGCCGCCGTATCATATCCGGCTTGACGCAGGATGTTCACACTGGCCAGGGGGAAATTTTCATCGGCCAAAAATCGCATTAGGGCCCTTCACTAGGGATAGTATAGAAGGTCTCTTCTCGAAGGCACTCGGCGGCAAAGGCAAATACCGCTTGAAGCGCTTCTGGGGTAAGCGTAGGATAATTTTCTAATACCTGTTGTTTGGTCCACCCAGCCGCGAAAAGCCCCAGAAGGAACTCTACAGACAATCGAGTCCCTTTCACCACGGGTTTACCTAAAAGGACTTCATGGTCTGTATGAATGTACTGCCGCCAATCCATAGGATGGTTTCCTTTTCCAAACGCTGTGTTCACTCCTCCCGGTGCTTTGGAATCGCTTGGGGGGTTCTCCCCTGACATCTCTATTCTGAAGGAGGCTTTTCCTCCGGCCTTTCTAGAGGAGGTTGAGAGGAAGATATATCGGCTTGCCCCTCGGTGGACCTCGATCTATCATTTGCTTCGGTCTCTTTTCCTACGATGACGGAAACGACCTATTTTACGGACTAATTTATTAACCCGCGCTTCTACTGCCTAGGCTTGTTCTCCTTCTACAATGCTAACTATCCCATCTCCTTTCATTACGAAGATTCCATGAGTTTCCCATTATAAAAAGTTTTCAAACTGATCCATATCCCCCTTAGATAGGTTTTGTCTCATCTACCAATTAAAGACGGGGTAAACAAAAACCTAGAATCTTAGAAACAATATCAACCTCCATAGAAATCAGTCTAATACTTTGCCAGGTCGCTCAAGGGGCGGTCGGGCCAAAGCTCTGTGCACCAGGCGGCGTTTTGTAAGGCCAGCATGCGCAGGTCGCTTCCGACGGCTAGAAACTGCATCCCTTGCTCGGCTCGGTGTTTTGCTTCGGCTGGGTCCATGGTATGGATGCCGGTGGGCCGGCCGGTCTTCCGGCCGATTTGCACCACCTGCTGGATGGCTGCTTCCAGTTCCTCCTGGCTGGGGAATTGGCCGTCCGGCCCACGCATCCGGAATCGCAGATCGTTGGGGCCGATGAACAGGGCGTCGAAGCCGGCCAGCTGACAGATGGCCTCTGTATTGGCTACCCCTTGTGGGCTTTCGATCTGCAGGATGACCAAAATCTGGTCATTGGCCTGCAGGTAGTATTCCTCTAGAGCGGCTTGGAAGTTAAGCGAGTGCATGCCGCCGCCAGCGCTTCGGATGCCTTCCGGCGGGTATTTGGCAGCGGCAATGGCTAAGCGGGCCTGCTGGACCGATTCGACCATCGGCACCACGATGCCCCAGGCACCGGCGTCCAAGGCCCGTTTAATGTAGGCCACATTGCCCTCCGGCACCCGGATCAACGGCACACAGCCGGCATCCGCTATCGCCGCACACACAATAGCTGCTTCGGACCAATCAAACGGCCCATGCTCCATATCTAGCACCAGCCAATCCCAACCGCTTCGCGCCAAGATCCGTACCGCCTGTAGGGGGCCCAAAGATAGCCAAGTGCCAAAACTCGCCTCCCCGTGCCGAAGTTTCTGTTTGACCGGATTAGTTTTCATGGCAAAATCGCTCCCGGAGCGATGGTGTTAAGGAAGGGGGCCGAGTTTTGTTTTTTTCCCGAAGAGGCCTAACCCCCAAAAGAGGGGTTCGATTAGCCTCTTTCCTCTTGTCGAAATTGCTTTGCCTGATTATAGTTAAAAATCTTGGTATTTTCAGCAGCGTTGCACTCCCTCGACAGACCGGGATGATGCTGGAAATATGGGTGTTTTGAGATAGTTTTTCGGACTGCATTGGGAGGTTCAAAAGACGTGTTTGACACAGTGGCTGTTGTTGGCGCGACGGGAGCGGTGGGAACGCTAATTCGTGAAATTCTCCAGGCTCGCCGATTTCCGCATAAGAAGATCCGATTTTTTGCTACGAAAAAATCGGCCGGTCGGGTGCTTCCGTTTAATGGGCAGGAGGTGGTTGTGGAAGAACTTCGGCCGGAAGCCTTGGACGGCATCGACCTAATCATCTCTAGCACCCCGGATGAGGTAGCGCGGGATTATATTCCGGAGGCGGTTCGGCGAGGCTGTGTGGTGGTCGATGAGAGCGGCTATTGGCGTATGGACCCAAAGGTGCCGCTAGTGATCCCGGAAGTCAACCCTCATGCTATCCGTCGGCATCAGGGGATTATTTCCAGTCCGAATTGTTCGACCACGCAGATGGTCATGGCGCTGAAGCCGTTGCATGATGCGGCCCGAGTCCGCCGGGTGATCGTCAGTACCTATCAGGCCGTCAGCGGTGCCGGCGTAGCTGGCAGCCGCGATCTGGAAGGCGGCACCCGAGCCGCCTTGGCAGGCCAACCCTACCAGTACGAATGTTTCCCCTATCCGATCGCCTTTAACTGCATTCCACAGATCGGCTCCCCAAAACACAAAGGTTATACCTCCGAAGAAATGAAAATGGTCTTGGAAACCCGCAAAATCCTAGAAGACGACTCCATCCAGGTCTGTCCCACCACCGTGCGAGTGCCGGTTACCAATTGCCATAGTGAAACCATCGTCGTCGAGACGGAGCGGAAAGTTACCGTCGAAGAGGCCCGGGAACTTTGGCGGCGATTTCCCGGCATTGTGGTTATCGATGACATCGACCAGAAGCAATACCCGATGCCGATGACCTGCAGTGGCCGAGATGAGGTATTCATCGGACGGGTCCGAGAAGACCTTTCCCATCCGAATGGCCTGGTCTTCTGGTGTGTAAGTGATAATCTACGAAAAGGCGCCGCTACCAACGCCGTGCAAATCGCCGAACTGCTGCTCAAAGAAGCAGGCGTACCTGTGCCAGCCGTCTCCTAAATAGCTCGGACAGTCCATCGACGCCCCGCCAGCTGTGCAGAACTTTTGTTTCTGTAACGAGTAGTTGGGCAATCAAAAAGCTGTTCCCTGGTCCAACGGAAGGCGGTGGGAGCAGCGGAGGTTTGCTCTCGGTTCCATACGCACTCCGATGCCCATCTTTAAGATTATCGTGGCCTACGATGGTACTGAATTTTCCGGTTGGCAAATCCAGCCCAACCAGCGCACGGTGCAGGGCGTTTTAGAGGTGGTGCTTCGGCAATTGACGGGCCAATCGGTCCGGGTCTGGGGGGCCAGCCGCACTGATGCCGGCGTTCATGCCCTGGGCCAAGTAGCCGCTTTTTCCCTAAACACCCAGCTTACTCCAGAAGAACTCCTGCGAGGCATCAACGCTCTGTTGCCGCCGGACGTGGTCGTGCTGCAACTGGAAGAAGCCTCGCCCCGATTTTGGCCTAGCCGGGATGCTACCGCCAAACGCTATCGCTATGTCATCTATGACGGGCCGATCCGGCATATTTTCCTCCGCCGCTATGCTTGGCAGATCGACCAGCGGTTAGATGCGGCGGCTATGCACCAGGCAGCCCAATCCCTAGTTGGTACCCACGACTTTGCCAGTTTTCAGTCTGCTCGCTCTCCCCGACCGGATACGATTCGCACCCTTTTTGAAGTGTCGGTCCGCCGGTGTCCGGTGGGGCAGGGGGAGCTATGGCTTTGGCAGATGCCTTATCCGACAATTGCCTCAGCTCCGGAAGCCAAGGGGCCAGAAACCGAACTCTCTTGCTTGGAGCCTAGCGCTCAAGAATCTCTTTTGCCTTCTTCAGATTTCGGCCAGTTAGATGCCGGACGGCTGCCGGAGGAGAGGGCAGGGCAGGGGGGCCAGTCGGCTACTGCCCCATTGTCCTCCCAGACCGTTCGTCCCTCGGAAAGCCTCTCTGTGGGCCCAGAGGACCCATCAACGTCATCCCTCAGACCAACTACGGATGGCGATTTGGTAATCGTGGAAGTGGAGGGCGATGGATTTTTGTATCATATGGTGCGGGCCATTGTCGGCACATTGGTCGAAGTAGGCCGGGGCAACCGTCCGCCAGAGTGGGTAGCTAAGGTGCTAGAGGCTCGAAACCGATCGGCCGCCGGCAAAACCGCACCCCCGGAAGGCCTCTACTTGCTGCGGGTCCGCTTCGATCTGCCTGTACCGTCTTGCCCACAACCACGTCACACAGGGGAAATTTTCAATCCGCCCACCACACCGACACCATCGCCAGGCAGCTCGGATTCGGTTTGAGCTGCTTGGTACCTCTACCCGAAATCCCCCGACCGGGCAGTATAATGGATTTTTATGCGGATCATCCATATTATCACTCGTCTTATTCTTGGCGGGGCGCAGGAAAATACGTTGCTTACCTGCGAGGACTTGCTCCGCCAATACGGCGACCAGGTGTTGCTGGTAACTGGTCCGCCGGAAGGTCCGGAAGGTAGCTTGCTAGAACGGGCCAGGGCAGGGGGGGTGCCCATGGTTCTATTGCCAAGTTTATGTCGGCCGATCGCCCCTTGGCGAGATCTGGTCAGTTACCTGGCTCTGCGCCGGATTATCCGTCGATTCCAGCCGGAGGTGGTTCACACCCATAGTGCCAAGGCGGGAATATTGGGGCGAGCCGTTGCCTGGCAGCTTCGGGTGCCAGTCATTGTGCACACGGTCCATGGGGCGCCGTTTCATCCGTATCAACCGGCCATTGCCCGATGGTTTTTCCGGGCCTGTGAGCGGTGGGCGGCCCGGCGGTGCCATCGGCTTGTCTGTGTGGCCCAGGCCTTGGCCGATCAACTGGCGGCGGCAGGCGTGGCAGAAAGAGAAAAAATGATCACTATCTATAGCGGCATGGAAGTACAACCTTTCCTCCAAGCCGACAGGTATCGAGCGGAGTATCGAGAGCGGCTTGGGTGGGGACCGGAATATGTGGTGGTGGGGAAAATAGCCCGGCTGTTCTATCTCAAAGGGCACGAATACCTCTTGGAAGCTGCCCCCAAGATTGTAGCCCAGATGCCAAAGGTCCGATTCCTCCTGATAGGCGACGGGATCCTCCGGCCTAAAATCCAGCAGCAGATTCGGCAGGCTGGTTTGGCCGATTATTTCCGTTTGGTGGGTTTGGTACCTCCGGAGGAAATCCCCCGATGGATTGCGGCTATGGATATTCTGGTGCATGTGAGCCTTCGGGAGGGGCTGGCCAGAGCGCTTCCCCAGGCGTTGTTGGTGGGACGACCTGTAGTCAGTTTCGATATCGACGGCGCCCGAGAAGTGGTCCTGCCCGAAAAGACGGGGCTGCTCCTTCGGCCAAAAGATTCCGAAGCACTGGCCGAGGCAGTCGTTCGATTGGCCAAAGATCCGGAGCTTCGCACCCAGATGGGCCTGGAGGGCCGCCGCCGCTGCCACCAGGTGTTTCGACACCAGCACATGACGGCCCAACTGCGAGCTTTGTATGAGCAACTCTTCCAGGAGGCCACACTGCAGGGAAGAGTCCACTCCTGCCATTTTCGGAAGGGCAGGGGAAGGCAGGGGTAGCTATTCCCATCAAATCCCATCAAAAGACGGATACCAGCCTCTGTTGGATTCCCTACCCCACTAGCTCGCTGTTATACACAAGTTAAAGTTCAGACGCTCGGACATCACTTTAGGCAAAGCAGGAAAACTCGTTGAATAACACAGAATGGACCAAATAGAAAATATAGATAAACCTTTTTCTGAAACTAAAGATCTGCTGATTTTCTAAATGATTTTTTCTAAATTGTGCAATTTATCCAAAGTAACCGTTGGCTTGTTTTGAAAGGTTGATCCCCCGGATTGGGGCAATCGTTTGCTGCTGCTGTGAGGGTCAATCCATTCCAAAGATGTGTATAACAGCGAGACCCCACTAGGGGGGAAGCGAGGGCTTTCCTAAAAAAGTTTCGAGTGATAAACTGGAATTTTTAAGACCGAAGGTTTTTCTCCCCCGTTTTGCCCCTAGAGAGTCAACCGTGAGCACTGGATCCGAAGCCCCCGGATATATTGGCCCATACCGACTTCTGAACGTGGTCAATACCAGCCAGACCCGCCAAATCTGGCAGGCGATTAATGATGCCACCGGGCAATTTGTGGGGCTAAAAGTGCTTTTAGAACAATACCGAAAAAATCGGGAGCAGATCCGGCTTTTACGGCGAGAATACCAGGTGGGCCATCGGTTAAACCATCCTCGAATTATCCGCATTTTTGAATATGGAACCCATCGGGGCATCCCTTACATAGCTATGGAGTGGTTTTCGGCTCCGAATATGAAAACTCGCATCCGGCAAGGGATTGAGAAAATTGCCCATCTTTTACCCAAAATTATTCTCCAAGCCACCGAAGCCGTCGCCTATTTGCACCAGCAGGGTTGGATTCATCGGGATATAAAGCCGGATAATTTTTTGGTCAACGACCAAGGGGAGGTTAAACTAATTGATTTTGCTTTAGCACGGCGTCGGCCCGGGATTTTGTCTCGGCTTTTTGGTTTGCGAAGTCGTCAGATTCAGGGCACTCGCAGTTATATGTCGCCGGAACAGATTCGGGGGGAGGTGGTAGATGAGCGCTCGGATTTATACAGTTTGGCGTGCACATTGTTTGAATTGGTGGGCGGGCGGCCGCCATTTACTGGTAATACCCCCCAGGAGTTATTAAATAAGCACTTGAAGGCGGCTCCCCCGGCCTTGGAGGCGGTGGACAAGAACGTCACCGCTGAGTTTGCCCAATTGATTCGGCGGGCCATGGCAAAGCGGCCGAAAGATCGACCTCGCTCGGTCCTAGAGTTCCTGGAGGAATTACAGATGATCAAGCTGTTTCGGCAGATGCCTCGTCCCCCGGAGCTTTCGCCGGGGAAAGTGGTTCCGGGGCCTCCGTGAGGGGCTCTCTTTCCATATCTTTGCGAGGTATTCACCTAACGCCAGCAAGGCAGCGTCACAAATAAGAGGAAAACGAATCTTTAGAAGCTAATTACTACTTGGCGAAATGGCATCCTTTTAGGAAAGATCACTTAGAAGATCAGGAGGAGGATGGTTTCAGAAACTGTTTTGGCTATATTGCCTATTTTGTCCATTCTGTGTTTTTAAACGAGCTTTCGAGATGTGCCTAAACTGATATCCAAGCATTTCAACCCCACTTGGGTATAACAGCGAGCCGGAATGGGAGTCCCAAATAACCCGTTCTAAATTGTCTATATTTTTTAAAATCAACATCTTGTTTATTTTCTATATGTTTTTTATGTTGTGTATTTTACAATTCGAATAACCCCTTCCCCTCACTTTGCCTCATTACACCGAATCTCCCCAAGAAATGATGATCTTCAGGTCGAAGTTAAGGTGGGTAGGGCTTTCCCAAAAAACCCAAACCAACTAAGCTAGGAAACAGTTTTATTATCCTCCCAAATCCAGACCTCAAGCCCCTGGGAGACTCTTTGTTGTTTGGTTACCTAACATTAGAACCATCAAAGACAACGCCATGGCCACACAAGAATTTCGCTTGGCATTCGAACGGCCCATTTACGAATTGGAAGCTCGCATAGATCGCTTAGAACGCCTCCAGCCGACCACACCCGAAATCCGTGAAGAAATCCGTCGGCTCCGGCGGGAAATCCTGGAGCTAACCCGCCAGATTTATGACCATCTGGAACCCTGGCAGGTAGTAGAGGTGGCTCGGCATCCCGACCGGCCTATGTTGACGGATTATCTAAGCATGTGTTTTGAAGAATTCGTGGAGCTTCATGGCGACAAATGCTTCGGCGATGATCGGGCTTTACGGACCGGCTGGGCTAAGCTAGACGGCTTCAAAGTCATGGTCGTCGGCCATCAGAAAGGCAAAAACCTAAAAGAACGCACCATCTGCAACTACGGCTGCGCCCATCCGGAAGGGTATCGAAAGGCAATCGCTAAGATGCGATTGGCAGCCAAGTTTCATCTGCCGGTTATCTGCCTCATTGATACCGGCGGCGCCTATCCAGGCATCGGAGCCGAGGAACGGGGCCAAGCCTATGTAATTGCGCAGTCGATGTTCGAGATGGCCCGGCTTCCCACCCCGATTATCTGTGTGGTCATCGGCGAAGGCGGTTCGGGCGGCGCCTTAGGGATCGGCGTAGGCGACCGTATCGCCATGCTCCAATATGCTTATTATTCAGTCATCAGTCCAGAAGGATGTGCGGGGATTTTGTGGAAAAGTGCTGTTTTCAAAGAACAGGCCGCCAAGGCCCTGAAGCTGACCGCACAAGATTTACTGCGGCTCGGGTTGATTGACGAGGTACTTCCGGAGCCGTTGGGCGGCGCACATCGCGATCCCGCTTTGATGGCCACTCGACTGAAAATCTATCTGCGAGCTACGCTCCGCGAACTCGTCCAAATCCCGATCCCTCAGTTGCTGGAAACTCGGTATCAGAAGTTTCGTCGGTTAGGCGTGTTTTTTGAGCGGGAGCCTACCGGTCAATGGGTATTGGTCTATAATGGACGGCGGCAACCAGCACCTCAAGGCCCACTCTGCCAACAACCTCCTTTCTCAGTCCCAACCACCGAAGAAAACACTCCTTCGGCGGAATCAGAGCAACCCAATGGTCAAGTAGCTTCTGTCGGACAACCCCCTTCGGCTAGTAATCCATCATCCTCATGAGCTATCCGATCGACCAGCCATCGGAACCCTCTTGCAGGCAAACTGACTCGGCCCAGACCTCCCCAGAGCCAGAACCAAAGGCTTCTCAGCCCCTGGAGCCGGAAGTTTCTTTTCCCGGACCAAGGCAGGGATTCTTCGGCCAAGCAACACCAATCGCTGGGAAGCCAGCTGGGGCACAAGAAGCTCCATCTGCTGCTTGTCAGGCAGAGCAGGAAATCGGCTTCACCCTCACTTTGCCAGAGCAGGCAAAACTCCATACTACCGGCCGGACCGGATGGACTTATCTTCGGTGGATCTTTTTGGCTGTGCTTCTGGTGGCCGCAGGCGGCCTTTGGACTGCCACTCAACTGAATCCAAAAGTTGCCGATGCCCTGGCCAATTGGATTGCCCAGCTGCAACAGCGGTCCGTTTCTCAAACCCAAAGGGAAGCCGAGCAGGCGGCTGGCCAAATCCTCCAAGCAGCCGGCGCGTTAGTCATCGACGAAGGACCTGAGCAGGGGATAACTAGTGTCCATTTTATGGCACCTCAGGCCTTGTCCGACGAAGCCTTGAGTCAGTTGGAACGGCTAGTGCGACTGAATTCATTGAATTTTATTGGCATGCCGATTACCGACCGGCAGCTGCTTTATGTGGCTAAGGTTGACTCGTTGGCCTCCTTGGTGTTGAACGAAACGCCTATTACCGACGCTGGCCTAGCCTATCTGGCCTCGCTCAAACAACTAGAAGTCCTCCATCTGCGAAAGACAGCCATTACCGATGCGGGACTAGTCCACCTGGCTCCTCTGCAAAATCTCAAAGTCCTGGATCTTTCGGAAACTCAGGTTACTGATCAGGGGTTGATGCACCTGCAAAAGCTTTCGGACCTACGTTGGCTTTTGCTAGATCGCACCGCAGTTACCGACGCAGGGCTAAAACAGCTGGAGGCCTTTCCTCGGTTAACCCAAATCAATCTCCGCCATACTCGGGTCAGCCCACAAGGCATTGACCGCCTGAAAAAGGCTCGTCCTCATCTTTTTGTGGACCATCGGTAACTCCTCACCTCAGGCCAAAACCTTGCTGTCCACGCCATAGCAAACCAGCCCCCAGCTCCATCAAAGAAACCAAATCCATTTTGATTAGCACTGTCGGCTGCTACTGCAAACTGACCGTCTCAAACCACCCTGCGCTGGCTAGCTAATCCGCCGAGTCTAAGGCCCCAACAACTTGCCGCCGCCCGGCTTTTGCTCTCCTGAAATTGGGATGGTGGCATTGCCGCCATGGTTTTGGGCTGGCTGGGGCTCCACGTACTTTCTGACAACCAGGTCCGTACATTCCTGCGGCCCTTTTCCAATTAAGAAAGTACAACCTTCCACCAAAACTCTTTGATCATTCCTGCCAGCGATCTGCTTTCCCAGCCTTCAAAAAACCATAAGCTCTCCGGCCGGCTCTTAATTTCGCTGATCTTGGGTTCGGTGTGTTTGTATTCTCTAAAAAGCTTTAGGCGGCCGGGAGCAGGTCAGCCAGGACAAGGCAATCGGCTTTTTTAGAGAAATGGAGCCAGGCGGCATGGAAGCTCAGCGGAAGGGCCACAGCGAATCTTTTCTGCAGCTCCAGGGTCTTCCGGGCGGTGTTGTTCGGCGGCATTGGTTCCTAGTGGCAACTGGAAAAGCTCGCATATCAACGTCCGATAATCTTTCTTATGTTCGGTCAAAAATCCGAAAATTCCCGACAAAAATACTAATTTTGCCCATCCCGCAGCCGAAACCCCACGCAGAGCACCCTCGGAGCCCATGCCGAGAAAAAACCCTGCCGGCCCAATAGGCTGAGCAGTTCCTCCATGCCATTGGAGGACTAAGGCATGGCCAGTTTTGGATTAGGGCGGTAGTTGATCAGGACCATGAGGCTCGGCAGGAGGTTCGCGCAGTTTTTGATCCAGTTCTTCCAAATATTTACCCACCAGGTCTCGGACCTCCGCCGGCAGGACCGGTTTGATTCGGTCAATGAGCAGGGCGATGTAATAGCCGCTGCGGGCACGGAGCACCTCTTGCCGAAGGCCTTCCGAAAGGGTTACCGCAAAGAAGGTGATGACTAAACAAATTAGTACCCCTTTGAAGAGGCCCAATAACGCCCCCAATTGCCGATCAAACGCTTTGAGTTGGATCTTGTCGATCAGGCCTGCCACCAGGCGAAACACCAACCAAACAGCTGCTGAGGTAGCCACAAACAACATTAACATCGCGGCCAAATGATTCCACGGCGCCTGCCAAGGCAACAGCGAGGCCACCGCACCGCTTGCTTGCACCGCCACCAAATAGCTCAGTACCAACGAAGCCACCGAGGCGACCTGCCAGGCAAAGCCCTTCCACAGGCCAAAAAAAGTCGCCACCGCCAAGATCACCAACATCAACACATCATACGGATGCAACGGGATGTTCCCCATGAGTCAGGTTCCTCGTCGCCAAACTGGGCCATAGGCCCGCCTACGGCGCCAAATCTACTCCCACGTCCCCATCCGGTAGAGATAGGCACGGCATATTTAGGGGCAAAAATCACTAACTTGCCTACGCCGCCAAACTCCGGCAAAGGCGCAGCCTCTGGCCTCCACTGCACAACCGGCCGGGGCAGCGCCCCGGCCCTACCATAGGAGTCCAACCGGCAATATAGCTCAATCGAACGTGTTTCAAAAGACCATTCTCTAGTGAAAATAGCAAAAATGCGTAACTTGGAGAATCTCCTAGATGGGTCAGCCTGCTCTGAAAAGAAGAATGCTCTTGGTGAGAAAGGGCAAAACCGCTTAGACTTTCGGAAGAACATTTTTCGTCAGGCTTCCAGCCCCCTCCCGATTCAGCAAGCGAAAGGGTTCAGGTTCATGGCCGATTTTGTTACTCACATTGCTACTAGTACGGTGTTGGGCGCTGGCTATGGGGCGGCTGCCTATGCGTGGTACGAGGTGCCGCTTTCGACCAGCCTGCTAGCAGGCGGATTGTGTAGCGTCTGCGGGATGTTGCCGGATTTGGATAGCGGCTCTGGCCGACCGCTTCGGGAAAGTGTGGCGTTTGCCGCAGCAGTCGTGCCGATGATGCTCCTGGAGCGGCTGCGCACCTTCAGCCTGTCGTCAGAACTACTGGTGCTGATCGGGGCGGGCAGTTATTTGCTGATTCGGTTTGGGCTAGGCTGGTTGTTGAGGCACTTTACCGTGCATCGGGGGATGTTTCACAGTTTGCCAGTGGCTGGTGTGTTTTTCCTGCTGGCCTTTTTACTGGCCTCGGGC